>SBBV01000453.1 GCA_005240015.1 Candidatus Odyssella thessalonicensis
GCGCGCGCCCTGTCTCAGCCCGGCGAGCCCTCCATCTGCACGCACAGGGCGCGCGCAGCGCGCCCCTACGTGTGACACGCTTCCACCTAATCGGGACGCGCTCTAGGTCCTTCGCTTCGCTCAGGATGACGACGTGAAAGCCAGCCTAGTCCTTGAACCGCATATAGCCGTGGATCAGCTCGGCGAGGTGATCGAGATCGCGCGTGGCGACGGCGAGCAGGAGATTGTGCTCGTCGTTGATGCCGCCGGCGGCGGCGTGCTTCAGATTGCCGATCGTATGATAGACCTCGGCCTCCGCGGGCGAGATGCGCTGGAGCGTCTTGTGGATCTGACTGCGTAGCGCCACCAGCTCGGCCTTCCATTCCTCATAGGCCGCTTGCTCGCGGACCTGGCGATTGCGGAGCTCGGTTTCCTTCGTGCGTAGTCGTGCGACCTCGTCGATGACGGCGTCGACGGCGCGGGCGCGGGCCAGTTCATCGCGTTCCTCGCGCATCGACCGGAACGCCTGGAATTGCACGGCCGCGAGCGTCGAAACGATGATGCCGGCGATCGCCCAGCCCGGCACGGTGACGCCCGGCAGCACGTTGAGCCAGGCCGCCCCAACGCCCGTCGCCGTGCCGACGAGCCAGGTGCGCTGGGCCTGCACGATCAGGCGGAGATACTCCCGCGCCGCAAGCCCGAAGAGCTTCAGCCGCGCCCAGCTTCCCTTGGTCCGGTTCCAGACTCCGGTTGCCGCCAATACCGACATGCTCGCCCCCCAAGGCAGCGGCATTGAACCCGGCCCCGGGCGAGAATCCGTAAACGCCTATCCTTTCAGCCGGGTTTCAGTGATCGCCGCCGTGCAGGATCTCGCGGCGGAGGCCGGTCTCGTAGGCGAGGCCTTGCGGCGTCAGCGCGATCACCTGGGGGAAGGCGGCGCGCGCCAGCCCCTTGCGCTCGAGCGCCTTCCAGACCGCCTCGTTGTAAAGTCCGCTCGCATCGCGGCTCGACACGACGAAGTGGCCGACATGGAAGTGATCGCCGTGCGGATGCGGGAGATTGGTGATCGCGACCGAGCCTCCCGGCTCCGGCGGCAGCGCATGCGAAGGGTCGTGCGCCAGCTCCTGAAGGATCGCGAGCGTGCGCAGCTGCAGCGCATTGAGCTTCAACGGATTGGGCTTGGGCGCCATGGACGGGACCGGAGCAAAGAGGCCTCAGAAAATAGGCACAGGCCGGGCGCAATGAAAGCCACCCAAGGCAAACGAAAAGGGCGGGACCCGGGGCCCCGCCCTTTCCTGTCGAATGGCGCTCGGCCTATTGGCCGACGATGTCCGGTTTCATCGGCGTGAGCAGCGCCATCACTTCCTGCTGTTCCTTGCGCGGTACCTTCTTCGCGCGCATGGCTGCGACGAGGTGCTGGCCGGTGATGTTCCATTCACGGTTCGTGATCTTCATGCCGGCATGTGCCGTCTTCATATCCTTGCCGGTGTATTTGCACGGGCCGCCGGTGGCCTGGCACACCTGGTCGGTGAGCTTCCCGATCAGCGCCTTGGCGTCGGTCTTCTCGAAGCGCTTGGCGATGCGGCGATCGCGGGCGGCACGCGTCACGAAATCCGTCATCACCGCCTCGATGCCGGCGCGCTGGCCGAGGCGCGCATAGAGCGACATCGGATCGACCGGCTTCGCTGCTGTCGGCGCCGGGGTCGGCGCCACGGGGTTGCCGCGGGTGGGAACCGCCCGGACGGGCTCGCCCGGGAAGCTCGGCTTGTCCTGGCCGGCGCAGGCGGAGAGCGCAGCGATCAACCCGGCGCCGAGCGCCAGTGAGATGAGACGTTTCATGGGTATTCCCCCTTTCGAGGTGCACGACATGGTGGAGAATAGGCCCGGCGTTTCACCGGGGCAATCGCACGCGCTGCTTGACACGTCTTATGCCCTCGCGCTCGGGCGGCTCGCCACGCTCGCGTACCAGCGGCGGGCATTGGCGGCACCGGCCGGCAGCTCGAGCTTGATCCACTTCGCGAAGTCGACGGCGATCATCGCGTCGATGTCGGCGACGGTGTAGCGGTCGCCGCAGAGGAACGGTTTCGTTCCCACCATCTCGTCGAGCCGGCCCAGAAAGACCTCGGCGCGCTGCCGGCCGCGCGCGGCGAGCTCGGGGATCTGCGCGTAGTTGACGGGGCCGGTGACGGCGCGGTCCTTCATGCCGGGCGTTGAGTTCCGGAGCGCCTCGGCGATGGCCATGAAGCCTTCGGCCTCGATGCGCCATTGTGTGTCGGCAATGACCGCCTTCTCCGTCGCCGTCGTGCCCATCAGCGGCGGGTCGGCCCGCGTCTCCTCGAGATAGCGCCAGATGGCCGCGGTCGAGACGAGCCGCGTGCCGTCGTCGAGCACCAGCACCGGCACGGTGCAGTGCGGGTTGATGGCGCGGAACTCCGGCTTCAAGTGCTCGCCGTTGCGGAGATCGACCTGCACGGTCGGGATCTCGATGCCTTTCTCGGCCATGAACACGCGCACGCGGCGCGGGCTCGGCGCGGGCTTGCAGTCGTAGAACTTCATTGCACCGGCTCCGCGGTTTCGCATTCGAGCTTGGCGGCGAGCGGCCAATCGCGGTCCGGCTTCCAGGCATCGCTGAAGAGGCGCAGCGAAGGCTGGGCCGTGGTGATCGAGCCGGTGAGCTTGCAGTTGAGGCGAACCTTCGGCGTCGGCGGCGGCTTCGCCGGCTGGGCAAAGCTCACTTCGCCCACGATCTTGAGCGGCACGCCGTCGGCGTTGGTGACGGCGAGCTTGGCCGGGAAGTTCACGGCCGGCGCCGAAGCGGCCTGCGCGCCGGGCTTCCATTGGCCGCCCTCGTGGAAAAACGCGACATAGACCATGGCGGCGATGAGCCAGAGCGCCGTCACCGACAGGAAGCGAAACAGACGATCCACTGCATGCATGGCGTCCTCCTCGCGAATCACGCGGCCGGCCAGGGCCGCCGCGCGGAAGCTAATCTCGAAAGCGAGGCGCGAGTATGACCTGGGCGCGGGCCGGGCGCGAGCGTCCGAGAGCTACTTACGGGTACTCTTGGTGGGGGTCGAGAATTTCTTGAACCATGCCGCGATCCCGGCTTCGTCTAGACCGCCGGACGCCACGGCCACCATGTTCTCCACTTCGTCAACTTCGCGCGGCTCGAAAGCGAGCCCATGCAGGAACAGAAATGCGCGCGCCGAGAGGAGCGCGGTGCGCTTGTTGCCGTCGAGGAACGGATGGTTCTTGCAGATGCCATGGCACAGCGATGCGGCGAGATCGAACAGCGTCGCCTCGCTCTCATAGGCATGGCGGTTTTGCGGGCGGCTCAGCCCGCTCTCGAGCAACCCCTGGTCGCGGATGCCGGCGGTTCCTCCGAACATCTCGACCGCTTCGTCGTGGATCGCCAGCACCATGCGCTTGGTGAGCCATTTCGGCTCCTTCATCGCTTCGAGAGCTCATGCAGTGCGTTGCGGTGCCGCCGCATGTAATCGCGATTGGACTCGAGCACGCTCTCGAAGTCCGGGTCGAACGGCACGAGTTTGATCCCCTCAGCCGTATCGATGACGTAGAGAACGTCGCCCTCGGCCACGCCATGGCGCGCGAGGACTTCCTTGGGCAGGACCACGCCCTGCGAATTGCCGATCCTGCGAACCTTAATCTTCTCGGGCATGGTGCGATCCGAACGATGTTATTCCTGAAGTTATAACTTCGGGACATGGATTTCAAGCGGCATCTTTGCCGGTTACCGCCCCTTCGCACCCGCAATATACTGCCTAGATCATGCGCATGGGCGGGCGATGAGCGAGTTCGGCAAGAAGAGCCTCAAAGACTGGGAAGCGGTGGCGCGCAAGGATCTGGGCGGCGAGCCGCTGGAATCGCTCGTCTGGCACACGCCCGAGGGCATCCCCGTCAAACCGCTCTATACCGCCGCCGATCTCGAGGCGATCGAGCACGCGGGGTCGCTCCCGGGCCTGGCCCCGTTCGTGCGCGGCCCGCGCGCCACGATGTATGCGGTGCGCCCCTGGACCATCCGCCAATACGCCGGCTTCTCCACCGCCGAGGAATCGAACGCGTTCTACCGCCAGGCCTTGAAGGCCGGGCAGATGGGCCTTTCGGTGGCGTTCGATCTTGCGACGCACCGCGGCTACGATTCCGATCACCCGCGCGTCGTCGGCGATGTCGGCAAGGCCGGCGTCGCGATCGACTCGGTCGAGGACATGAAGATCCTGTTCGACGGGATCCCGCTCGACCGCATGTCGGTCTCGATGACCATGAACGGCGCGGTGATGCCGGTGCTCGCGATGTTCATCGTCGCCGGCGAAGAGCAGGGTGTTAAGCAGGGCCAGCTCAGCGGGACCATCCAGAACGACATCTTGAAGGAGTTCATGGTCCGCAACACCTACATCTACCCGCCCGAGCCCTCGATGCGCATCGTGGCCGACATCATCGAGCACACCGCGCGCTTCATGCCGAAGTTCAACTCGATCTCGATCAGCGGCTATCACATGCAGGAGGCCGGGGCGACCTGCGTGCAGGAGCTCGCCTACACGCTCGCCGACGGCTGGGAATACGTGCGCGCGGCGATGTCGAAGGGCCTCAGGATCGACGAGTTCGCCGGGCGCCTCTCGTTCTTCTGGTGCCTCGGCATGAACTTCTTCATGGAGATCGCGAAGCTGCGCGCGGCGCGCCTGCTTTGGTCGCGCATCGTCAAGACCTTCGATCCCAAGGACGAGCGCTCGCTGGCCCTGCGCACCCACTGCCAGACCTCGGGCGTCTCGCTCACCGAGCAAGACCCCTACAACAACATCATCCGCACCACGATCGAGGCGCTGGCCGGCGTGCTGGGCGGCACGCAATCGCTGCACACCAACAGCTTCGACGAGGCGCTGGCGCTGCCGACGCCGTTCTCGGCGCGCATCGCGCGCAACACGCAGCTGATCATCGCCGAGGAGACCGGCATCCCGCATGTCGTCGATCCGTTGGGCGGCTCCTACTATGTCGAGGCGCTCACCGCGAGCGTCGCCGCCGAAGCGTGGAAGCTCATCGAGGAAGTCGAAGCGATGGGCGGCATGACCAAGGCGGTCGCCGCGGGCCTCCCCAAGATGCGCATCGAGGAGTCCGCCGCGCGCAAGCAAGCGCGCATCGACCGCGGCGAGGAGGTCATCGTCGGCGTCAACAAGTATCGCCCCGACACCGAAGAGCGCGTCGAGATCCTCGACATCGACAACACGAAGGTGCGCCAGCAGCAGATCGAGCGCTTGAAGTCGGTGCGCGCCAAACGCGACCCGGCGAAGGTGAAGGCCGCGCTCGAGGCCGTGACGCGCACCGCCGGCGGCGGCAACGAGAACCTGCTCGCCGCCTGCATCGAAGCGGCGCGCGCGCGCGCCACCGTCGGCGAGATTTCCGAGGCGATGGAGAAGGCCTTCGGCCGCCATCGTGCCGAGATCCGCGCCATCTCCGGTGTTTACGCGGCCGGCCACGAGGGCGATGCCGCGTTCGAGAAGGTGCAGCGCGAGGTCGAAGAATTTTCGCGGCTCGAGGGCCGCCGCCCGCGCCTGCTCGTCGCCAAGCTCGGCCAGGACGGCCACGACCGCGGCTCCAAGGTGATTGCGACCGCCTTCGCCGATCTGGGCTTCGACGTCGACATCGGCCCGCTGTTCTCGACGCCCGAGGAAGCCGCGCGTCAGGCGGTCGAGAACGACGTGCACGTGATCGGCGTCTCCTCGCAGGCCGCCGGCCACAAGACGCTCGTACCCCACCTCATCGAATCGCTGCACAAGCAGAATGCCGGCGACATCCTCGTGATCTTGGGTGGCGTGGTCCCGCCGCACGATTACGAGCTGATGCGGAAGGCGGGCGTCGCCGCGATCTACGGCCCCGGCACCAACATCCTCGAAGCCGCGCGCGAAGTGCTGGGACTCATCAGACGTCTGCGAAAGGCAGCCTGAGGCTTGCCTTTCCCGTCATCCTGAGCGAAGCGAAGGAGTCTTGTCTCCACCGCACGACGCATAGCAGGTGAAGCGAGTTTCTTCGCTTCGCTCAGGATGACGTCGTCGGCGAGGCCCTTCCGTTCCGGCCTGGCATCCCATGACCCTCGAATCCCTCCGCACCTTCGCGTTGAACCTGCCGTGGTTCGACTATGTCGGCTATCTCGGCATGCTGTTGGGCCTCGTCTCGATGGCGATGCGGACCATCATCCCGCTGCGCCTGTTCGCGATCGGCGCCTGCCTTTGCCTCGCCACCTTCGCGCTGCTGCGCGAGGCGTGGCCGACCTTCGTCGTGAACGCGGTCACGATCCCGGTGCTCGGCTGGCGCACGCGCGAGATGTGGGAATTGACGCGCCGCGCCGCCAAGGCCGCCGCCGGCAACACGCTCTCGGTCGACTGGCTCTTGCCCTACATGCACCCGCGCCGGATCCGCGCCGGCGAGACGCTGTTCCGGAAGGGCGACGATGCCGGCGAGATGTTCTACATCGCCGAGGGGCGCCTGAAGCTCGTCGAATACGAGGTGATGCTCGGTCCCGGCGAGGTGGTCGGCGAGATCGCCATGTTCTCCGCGACGCGCACCCGCACGCGCACGGTCGTCGCCGCCACCGATGCCAAGCTCATGGCGATCGGCGAATCCGAGATCAAGCAGCTCTACTACCAGAACCCGCACTTCGGCTTCTATCTGATCCAGCTCGTCACGCGCCGCATGGTCATGAACATGGAGCGCCTCGAGGCCGCCGTGGCCGAGCACAAAGCCGCCGTCCCATCCGCCTCCCCGCGACCCGTCGTCCCCGCGCAAGCGGGGACCCATGGCGCCGCCGGCACGGCGTAGACCGAACAGGCTCGTCGCCTCGCGATGGGGGTCCCGCTTTCACGGGGACGACAAGAGTGCGATGGTGAGATTCAAATTCGAGGATCGCCCATGTCTCTGCTGATCGAATCCGAGGGCCCGGTTTTCATCGTCACCATGGATCGCCCGAAGGCGCGCAACGCGGTCGATCCCGAGCAGGCCGAGCGACTGCGCGCGGCGTTCGACCGGTTCGAGCGTGATGACGACGCGAAGGTCGCCGTGTTCACGGGCGCCAACGGCGCCTTCTGCGCAGGCTATGACTTGAAGAGCTTCGCCGACCGCAAGAACGACGACGCGCGCAAGCTCGACTACGATCCCGAGGGCGAAGGCCCGATGGGCCCCTCGCGCCGCCTCCTCACGAAGCCGGTCATCGCCGCGGTCGAGGGA
>SBBV01000106.1 GCA_005240015.1 Candidatus Odyssella thessalonicensis
ACGTCCAGGCGCTTGCGCGGCTTGTACATGTCGATGACGCCGCGCGCGAGGTCGAGCGTGTTGGCGCCTTCGTTCACCAGGATCGTGTCCGGCCGCTCCTTGATGATGGTGCGCAGGACGCCGAGCGCGCCGTGATAATCCATCGGAATGTTGTTGTTCATCAGGCGCGGCGCCATCTTGGCGACGTTCTCTTCGCGCTTGGCTTTCACCGCGTTGACCCATTCGGCCGGCGGCGGATCCCACTTGGCGCCCATCGCGTCGAGGAACGCCTCGACGCAGGAGCCGATGTCGCCGACCACCGGGGCGGCGATCTCGACGTTGCTGTCCATCTCCTTGGGCTCGATGTCGACCTGGATGAACCTCTTCGGCGCGTCGCCCCAGGTCTTGCCCTTGCCGTGCGAGAGCAGCCAGTTGAGCCGCGCGCCGATCATCATCACGACGTCGGAGTCCTTGAGCACGGTCGAGCGGGCGGCGCCCGCGCATTGCGGATGCGTGTCGGGCAACAGGCCCTTGGCCATGCTCATCGGCAGGAACGGCGCCCCGGTCTTCTCGACGAAGGCGCGGATCGCGTCGTCGGCCTGCGCGTAGGAGGCGCCCTTGCCGAGGATGATCAGCGGGCGCTTGGCGCTCTTGAGCACCTCGAGCGCGCGCTTGACGGCCGAGGGCGCCGGGATCTGCGCCGGGGCGGCGTCGACCACCTTGACCAGCGACTTGCGGCCGGCGGCGGCGTTCATCACCTGGCCAAACAGCTTGGCGGGGAGATCGAGATAGACGCCGCCCGGGCGACCGGACACGGCTGCGCGGATCGCGCGCGCGAGCCCGATGCCGATGTCCTGCGCGTGCAGGATGCGGTAGGCCGCCTTGCACAAGGGCTTGGCGATCGCGAGCTGGTCCATCTCCTCGTAGTCGCCCTGCTGCAGGTCGACGATCTCGCGCTCGGACGAGCCCGACATCAGGATCATCGGGAAGCAGTTGGTCGTGGCGTGCGCGAGCGCGGTGAGACCGTTGAGGAAGCCGGGCGCCGAGACGGTCAAGCAGACGCCGGGCTTCTTGGTGAGAAAGCCGGCGATGGCCGCGGCGTAGCCGGCGTTCTGCTCGTGGCGGAACGAAAGCACGCGGAGCCCGGAGGCCTGCGCCATGCGGCCGAAATCGGTGATCGGGATGCCGGGCACGTTGTAGATCGTGGTGAGGCCGTTGAGCTTCAGCGCGTCGATCAGCAGATGAAAGCCATCCGTCAGATCCTGCGCGTCCGCCGCCGCCATGGTCTTTGCCGCTGCTTCGGGCATGGTCTTCTCCTCACTCGTGCCGGCGCGGCGGGCGCTGACTCGCCGAGCGGTTATCGGGTCGCGCCCCGGTCCGGGCGCTCAATCCATGGTCATCGGCGCGATTCGACATGCGCGCCATTTCCAGCCGTGCCGATGCACGAGCGCGCGCGCCGCTTCAATCGAAGAACCGGTCGCCGTATTGCTCGACATAGGCGGCGAGGCCGAGCGTGTGCTCGCGCGAAAGCCGCTCGGCCCGCTCGGTATCGCGCTGCTCGAGCGCGCCGATGATGCCGAGATGGTCCTGGATGGAGCGCTCGGCGCGGTTGTCGCGGCCGATCGTGATCTGGCGGATGCCGCGCACATGCAGCAGCAGGTTGTCGGTCATGTCGGCCAGCAGCTTGGAGCCGGAAAGGCGGATGATGGCCTGGTGAAACGCGATGTTGGCCGAGGAGTATTCGGAGAGGTGCTCGCGCGGCTTGTGGCTCTCGCCGAAGCCTTCGAACATCGGGCGCAGCGTTGCGATCGCCTCGTCGCTGGCGTTGAGGGTGATGAGCCGCGCGGCCATGCTCTCGAGCGCGGCCCAGGCCTGCACCATCTCGACGATCTCGCGCTTGGTCTTCCGGACGACGATGATCCCGCGCCGCGGCAGCGACTTGACGAAGCCTTCCTGCTCGAGCATCGCCAGCGCTTCGCGCACGGGCGTGCGGCTGACGCCGAGGCGCTCGGAGAGCTGGCGCTCGTCGAGCCAGGCCGGCTCGGGCGAGCTGTAGATGTCCATGTTCGTGATGGCCTGCTTCAAAGCCAGGTAGGCCTTGGCCTTGTAGGTCTCTTCGGGTGCGACACGTTCGATGACGAGATCGGACACGGGTTCATCTCCCCGGGGCATCGGTGCCGTGGCCGCACCGGTGCGTCTCGAGCGCTAGCGATTATTCGTTATGCGAGATTTGGCATGCCAGATACCACTTGTCAACGCGGCCACAGCATTGACGCGGCGATTCACTTTACCATGAGACGCCTGTCGCTTTATCCTGGCATGCCATATACAAGCGTCGGCACGAGAGCGGGCTGCGGGCTGTCGCATGCCGAAAGAACCCAAGGACGTTGGGCGGGGAAGCGCAAGTGGAAGAAATCGCATCGCTGCTGAGCGGATTCGGCGTTGTTCTAACTCCGTTCAACATCCTGCTGATGCTGGTGGGCATCGTCCTCGGCGTCGTCATCGGCGTGCTGCCGGGTCTCGGGGGTGCCAATGGCGTCGCCATTCTGCTGCCGCTCACCTTCTCCTTGGCGCAGCTGCCCGGCGGCAAGACCTCGGCCATCATCCTGCTGTCGTGCATTTACTGGGGCGCGCTGTTCGGGGGAGCGATCACCTCGATTCTCTTCAACATACCGGGCGAACCGTGGTCCGTGGCGACGACCTTCGACGGCCATCCCATGGCGCGCCAGGGCAGGGCCGATCAGGCGCTCACCGCCGCCTTCACATCGTCCTTCGTCGGCGCCCTGCTCGCCGTCATCGTGATCACCTTCTTCGCCCCGCTGGTGGCACGGTTCGCGCTGAGTTTCGACACGCCGGAGCTGTTTGCGGTCCAGTTCCTTACCTTCGCGAGCTTCGTCGGCGTCGATCGAGCGCCGCCGTTCAAGACCATCGCGGCGATGGCGCTCGGCTTCGCGTTGGCCTCGGCAGGCTTCGACTCGGTCACCGGCACGTTGCGCATGACCTTCGGCTTCAATGACCTGGTCAACGGATTTCCGTTCCTGGTCGCCGTCATCGGTCTGTTCGGAATCGGCGAGATTCTGCGGACCATGGAGCAGGGGCTGGCCTTCCGCGGCGTGCACGCGAAGATCAATCCCAAGGCGGTGATTCAGACCTGGGGCCGCCTCGTTCGGCACTGGTCCACGGCGCTGATGGGGTCCTTCATCGGGTGCTGGATGGGCATCAAGCCGGGTGGCGCCACGCCTGCATCCTTCATGAGCTACGGCCTCGCCCGGCGCTTCGCCAAGAATCCCGAAGCCTTCGGCAAAGGCGAGATTCGCGGCGTCGTGGCGCCGGAGACTGCGGCGCACGCCGCCGGCACGACCGCACTGCTGCCGATGCTCACGCTCGGCATCCCGGGATCGCCCACGGCCGCCGTGCTCCTGGGCGGCCTCCTCATCTGGGGCCTCCAGCCCGGACCGCTCCTCTTCATCGAGCAGAAGGACTTCGTCTGGGGCCTGATCGCCAGCATGTACCTCGGCAACGTGGTGGGCCTCCTCATCGTCCTTACCTGCGTGCCGCTCTTCGCCGCGATCCTGCGAATTCCCTTCAGCATCATCGCGCCGGCGATCATGATCCTCTGCGCGATCGGCGCCTACACAGCGAACAACGCGATGTTCAATCTGTGGATGGTCGTCATGTTCGGCGTGATCGGCTACGTGTTCGTCAAGCTCGACTACCCGCTGGCGCCCCTGGTGCTCGCGCTCGTGCTGGGCGACAAGGCGGAGGAGGCGTTCCGTCAATCGATGCTAAAGTCGCAGGGAAGCCTCTCGATCTTCTGGTCGAACTGGCTGGTCGGCATCATCATGAGCCTTGGCGTGCTGTTGCTGTTCTGGCCGATTATCAGCCGGGCGATCGCGCTCGCGCGCGGGCGGACGCGCGTCGCCGACGCGCCAACCTAGACGCTACGGACGTGCCTCGCTACGCTTTCGCGTGAACCGCGAAAAACCGTCATAACCGCAAGGAGAGGACAATGCCGAAGCAAGCGCAATTCCGATGGACCCGATCCCTGCTGCTGGCCGCCGGCGCCGTGGCGCTGGCCTCGGCGCCCGCTTTCGCCCAGGGCTGGCAGCCTTCGAAGCCGGTGACCTTCATCATCCCGGCCGGCACCGGCGGCGGCGCCGACCAGATGGCGCGCTTCATCCAGGGCATCGTCAGCAAGCACAACCTGATGACCCAGCCGTTCGTCGTCGTCAACAAGGCGGGCGGCGCGGGGGCCGAAGGCTTCCTCGACGTCAAGGGCAGCAAGGGCGATCCCCACAAGATCATCATCACGCTCTCGAACCTGTTCACGACGCCGCTCGCGACCGGCACGCCGTTCAACTGGAAGGACCTGACCCCCGTCGCGATGCTGGCGCTCGACCAGTTCGTGCTCTGGGTTAACGCCGAATCGCCCTACAAGACGGCGAAGGAGTACATCGCCGCGGTCAAGGGCGGGGCCGACCGCCAGTTCAAGATGGCCGGCACCGGCTCGAAGCAGGAAGACCAGATCATCACCGTCGCGCTCGAGCGGATCACGGGCGGCAAGAAGTTCACCTACATCCCGTTCGCGGGCGGCGGCGCTGTGGCGGTGCAGCTCGTCGGCAACCACGTGAACTCGACCGTCAACAACCCGATCGAGGCGGTCGCGCAGTGGCGGGCAGGGAAGCTCCGTCCGCTCTGCATTTTCGACGGCAAGCGCAGCATCTACACCAACAAGGTCACGCAGACGATGGCGTGGAGCGACATCCCGACCTGCAAGGAATCGGGCGTCGACGTCGAGTACCAGATGCTGCGCGGCATCTTCATGCCCGCCGGAGTCACCAAGGACCAGGTGGCGTTCTACGTGGGCCTGTTCCAGAAGGTGCGCGAGACGCCGGAGTGGAAGAAGTTCATGGAGGACGGCGCGTTCAACCAGACCTTCATGGCCGGCGACGAATACGCGAAGTGGGTCGAGGCGGCCGAGAAGACGCACTTCGAGCTGATGAAGGAAGCCGGCTTCCTCGCGAAGAAGTAGCGAGCCCGAGGGCCGGGCCCGCGCCGGCCCGGCCCTCCGCACGACGAACATGGAAACGATAGGATGAGCGATCGCGAAGGCGGGCCCGAGGGACCGCGGCTGATTTCGGTGCGCACCATGGACATCGTGGTGGCGCTGATGATGCTGGGCGCAGCGGCGATCGTCATCAGCGACAGTCTCCGCCTCGGCATGGGCTGGCAGGAGCTCGTCGGGCCGCAGTCGGGCTATTTCCCCTTCTACATCGGCCTGATCCTCGCCGGCGCCAGCGCCATCAATCTCCTGCGCGCCGTCTTCGACACGAGGGGGGCGCAGAAGACCTTCACGACCAAGCCGGCCGTCCTGCAGGTGCTGGCGGTGCTGATCCCGCTCGTGATCTACGTGGCGGCCGTCTACTACATCGGCACCTACGTCGCGTCCGCGATCTACATGGCGCTGTTCATGTGGTACTTCGGCAAGTACGCGATCTGGCGCGGCGCGCTCGTCGGCCTGGCGGTCTCGTTCGCTTTCTTCCTGATGTTCGAGATCTGGTTTCTGGTACCGCTGCCGAAGGGGCCGATCGACGATCCGCTGGTGCCGATCATCTCCGGGTTCTTGCGCTCGCTCGGCCTCTACTAGGGGCCCTCGTCGCCGTGCCGCTTTCGGTCGGGGATCAGCCGATCATGCGCCTTGACACCCGCCGGCTCTCGCGCGCGGCCCTCGCGGCACTGCTCCTGCTCGCGGCCGCACCGGCGCGCGCCGACGAGCCGGGCGCCCAGGGTCCGGCCGAGGGGCCCGATCGCCGCCAGGAATGGCGCGTGCCGGTGCCCGACGCCGACGGCAGCACGATCCGCCTCCTCGAAGCCCTCGTCTACCGCCCGGCCGGCGAGGCGCCACGGCCGCTCGTCGTCATCAGCCACGGCTCGCCGCGCCGTGCCGCGAACCGCGCCAGCATGCGCCCCGACTGGGCCGAGCGCGCGGCCGCGTTCTTCGTAGCCGAGGGCTTCGTGGTGCTCGTGCCAATGCGCCGCGGCTACGGACGCTCGCCCGGCGATGCCGACGACCGCGCCTCCGGCCCCTGCAGCAATCCGAACTACACCGATGCCGGCTTCCGCGTCGGGCGGCAGATCGTGGCCATCGCCGAATACATGCGCCGGCAGAGCTTCGTCGATGCGCGGCGCGTCGTGCTCGCCGGCCAGTCCGCGGGCGGGTTCGGCTCGCTGGCCGCGGCGAGCGTCAATCCGGACGGCGTCATCGCCGTGATCAACTTCGCCGGCGGGCGCGGCTCGCGCGCGGCCAACGACGTCTGCGGCGAGCACCGCCTCGTCGCGGCGATGGGGCGCTTCGGCGAGAGCACGCGCGTGCCCTCGCTCTGGCTCTATGCCGAGAACGATCTCTTCTTCCGCCCCGATCTGGCGCGGCGAATGCACGCGGCCTATGCGCTGGGCGGCACGCGCACGTCGCTCCATATCCTCGGCGAATACGGCAGGGACGGGCATGGCTTCGTCCGCCGCGGCGACAGCGCCGCCGAGTGGCAGCCGCTGGTGCGCGAATTCCTGGCGAGCGTCGGGCTCGTGGCGCCGCGCGCGGGACGGCCGGTGCAGCCGCCCGCGCGCCGGGCCGAGCCGGGGCCGGCGCCGACACCGCCGCGCCGCACGGCGCCGGGCGAGAAAGGGATCGAGGAACCGCTGCGATGAGCGAACGCGTGACGAGCCCCTGCAACGACGTCTGCCAGCTCGACTGGAAGAGCGGCTG
>SBBV01000437.1 GCA_005240015.1 Candidatus Odyssella thessalonicensis
CGATGAGCATCCATCTCCTCATGCCGCCAGCAAACCGCACTGAGGCGCCAGGGGCCATGTCGAATCCAGCTGCCATTGTCCAAGATGTTGCCGCCGGTGCAATGCGCCGCGCGCTCGGCCTGTTCGTGGGACAGGGTCGCGCGCATTCGATCGACGCCGTCGCCGCCGCCACGGAAATCCCGGAACGCACGCTGCGCAGCTATCAGGCCGGCGAGGCCACGCCAGGGCTCGCGAACCTCTACCGCATCAAGGCCGTGCTGCCGCCGGCGTTCGCCAACGAGCTGTTGGCACTCTCGGGCCTCGGCGGTGCGCGCCGGCTCGATAGCAGCGCGAAAGCCGCAGCGATCGTCATGACCGAGCTTGCGACCGAAACCGCGCTGTTCGCCAAGGCGCTGCAGGACGGCCGGCTCGATCACATCGAGCGCGCCGAGCTGCGGCGCACGCTACCGGCGCTGATCGAGGACCTCACCAATCTTCAAGCCGCGCTCGCGAAGGAGGCTGCGTGATGGTCGGCCTCGTCCGTGATCCGCCGCCAAGCCCCGACCGTTTCGCCGCATCCGTCTCCGGCAACCTCGCTGGCGAAGTGCGCGTTGCGGTGGGCAACACCGAGCACAGCTACGTCGCGATCCTGAACAAGTCAGAAGCGGTGGCATTCGCACGGATGATCACGGCTCTCGTCGAGAGCATGCCGAACGACTGACGTGCCTACCCCGCATCGCCGCGCCACGCAGCAGCGGCGAGCGGATCGGGAAGAGCGGAAGTGCCGAAACGGGGAATGCCGCGCCCGGGAGCTGCGGCGAAAGGTCCAGGGGGTTAAGCGCGTGCAAGCGCGTGCACCGAATCATCAGCAATCCGAACCCGGCACCCGCTCTCCCCGGGCGGCGCCGGCGGCTCTGACCGCGCTCTCGTCGGCGCGGGTGCCATCAGAGCCTCGCGCCCGCCGTCATGCTGCGGTGGCGGCGGGCGCACCCCATCCCGAGTCGGTGATCCAGAGACGAACGCGCGCTGAGGCAGGGGCCTGCAAAGGCGCCGATGCGGCGGGGACCACCGGGCTGAGCGCCGGCAGCGGAACCGGCGCACCCTTTTCCCAATCCGGTGCGCTGCCTCCCAAGGAACGCATCGGCCGCCGGCGCGGTGCTCGGTTAGCCGATCGGATCGCCGCGCCGGCTCTTCCCCCTCAACCACGGAGGCTGACATGGCACGCGGACGCAAAGGCAACGGCAGTCAGGAACCACCCGTCGCTGAGCGCGCCGCGGGGCCGGAGTTGCAAGAGGCACACGAGGCGCACAATCTCGCGGCGCTCGACGCCAACATCATCGACGGCTTCGAGAAGCTCTACGACGCCGAGGCCGAGATCGCATTGGCCGTTAAGGAGCACATCGATCCGCTGAGGGCGGGGCGCAAGAAGATCTGGAAGGAGCTCGACGAAGGCACCGACATCGAGCGCGAGGACCTCGAGCTCTTCTACAAGCTTTACAAGCGGCAGCGCGCCGCCAAGTCGATGGAGAACGAGGTCGACCGGCAGCGCGTGGCGCGGAACCTCAAGACCATCTTCAACGCGCTCGCGAAGAACCAGCAGCTTGATTTCATCGAGGCCGTCCAGCCGGGCGTGAGCACGCCGGCCTCGGCCGCGCAGCTCGAGACGCCGCAGCGAGCCGCCCCGGGCTACATCGCCCAACTCGGCCGCGAGGCCTTCAAGGAAGGCCGCAGCTTCGATACCTGCTCGTACCCGAAAGGCAGCGCTGCGCGCGACGAGTGGGAGCAAGGCTTCCACGAGGCGATGGCAAAGGCCGAGGCCGCGAAGGGCACGCCCGCTGAAGGCGCGGCGCCCGCTCAGTAACGACGGCGATGGGCGCGGTCATCACCTTCACGATCCACGGCGAGCCGGCTTCCAAGGCGAACAGCCGGAAGCCGGCGACCATCGTTGACAAGGTGACGAGGCGGCCGCGCACCATCTGGATCAAGTCGGACAAGGCGCGCGACTACGAAGAGGCGGCGCGCCGCCAAGTGCCGCGCCTCGCCGCGCTCATGATCGGTCCGGTTCGGGTTACGCTCCGCATCTTCTATGCGAGCGAGCTGCCGGACCTCGACGAGTCGCTGATCCTCGACGTGCTACAGAAGCGCATCTATGCCAACGACCGGCAAGTGCGCGAGAAGCACGTCTATCACGGCATCGATCGCACGCACCCGCGCGCCATCATCTCCGTCGAGCCCATCCAAGGCGATCTCGTCGCCGCTCCGCCGCAAGCGAGGGCGGCGGGAGGAAGATCCTCGTCGCCGATCTCCTCTGCGGCGCCGGCGGCTCATCGACGGGATGCGCGCGGGCGCTCGCGGATCTGGGCCTCAAGATGGAGCTGGTCTGTGTCAATCACTGGCCGGTCGCGATCGAGACGCACAAGAAGAACCATCCCGAGGCGCGCCACTACTGCCAGGACATCGCGAGCGTCCGGCCGCACCTCGTCGTGCCCGAGGGCTATCTCGACCTGCTGCTGGCGTCGCCCACGTGCACCTATCACTCGGTGGCGTGCGGCGGGAAGCCGACGTCCGACCAGCAGCGATCGGACCCGTGGCACATCATCACGTGGTTCACGGAAC
>SBBV01000115.1 GCA_005240015.1 Candidatus Odyssella thessalonicensis
AGCACGGGTGAGCAGGAGTGGAGAGTTTACTGACTTCAATCTTGGTGTGCTCGAGCGGCCACTCCGTGTGCACGTCCAGCGTGTACCAGCCGTCCACCTGCATGGCGCACCACGATTTCTTCTTCTTGTTCTTCGCGCCGCCCTGGCGGCGCATTTTGTACTACTGCCTCTTCCTCCCCGGCTCCCCGGCTCCTGTTCCCTTTCTTGACGCCGATTCAGCCGCAGTTGCAGGCGGTTGCGTCATGGCGGGGGCGCCGCTATAAACCGCGCCTTCCGAAACCGGGCGGTACGGCTCTGGCCTGGCCTTAGCGCCAGCCTTACACGGGCATGCCCAGCCGCCCCGAAGCGTCATCCCATCGAAAGGATCGCAAAATGCCCAAGATGAAGACGAAGAGCGCCGCCAAGAAGCGGATCTGGTTCACCGGCAGCGGCAAGCCCAAGCACGCCTTCGCCGGCAAGCGCCACAATTTGACGAAGCGCACCAAGGACATGAAGCGGGGCGCCCGCGGCACCACGCTGATCTCGAAGGCCGACGTCAAGCACGTGAAGAAGTACTTCCTGCCCGGCCGGGCCTAGGCAGCGGAAGCACCCCATCCAACCTTCCCCCGCACGCGGGGGAAGGCTTATGACAGCAGCTCCTCGCACAACGGGCTCTCTGTCATCTGACCCCTGACATCTGTCCTCTGGAGTTCGCCCATGTCTCGCGTCAAACGCGGCGTCAAGCGCCACGCCCGCCACAAGAAGTGGCTGAAGGAAGCCAAAGGCTCCGTCGGCCGGTCCGGCAACACGATCAGCGCGGCGCGCCCGCGCGTCGAGAAGGATTGGAAATACGCCTATCGCGACCGCCGCAACCGGAAGCGCGATTTCCGCGCGCTTTGGATCCAGCGCATCAACGCCGGCGTGCGCGAGCTCGGCTTGACCTACAGCAAGTTCATCGCCGGCTTGAAGAAGGCCGGGATCGAGATGGACCGCAAGGTGCTCGCCGACTTGGCCGCACGCGATCCCGCCGGCTTCAAGGCCGTCGTCGAGAAGGCGCAGGCCGCGCTCGCCTAACCTTCGGCCTTGTGCCGGTGGCGACACCCTTCACCACGAAGGCACGAAGAACGCGAAGGATGGATTTGCGCCTGCGGCGCCGGTAGCTAATCTTCGTGGTCTTCGTGTCTTCGTGGTGAGATCGTCATTCCACCGCTTCCGCCCATGAGCACGCTCGACGCACTGAGGTCCGAACTGCTGAACGCCGTGAACGGCGCCCCCGACATGGCGGCGCTCGAGGCGGCGCGCGTGGCCGCGCTTGGCAAGAAGGGCAAGCTCACCGAGTTGATGAAGGGCCTGGGCGGGCTCGATGCCGAGGCGCGGAAGGCGCAAGGGCAGGCGTTGCACCAACTGCGCGCCGCCGTCGAGCAGGCGATCCAGGCCAAGAAGGACGCGCTCGAGGCGGCGGTGCTCGAGCGGAAGCTCGCCGCCGAGCGCATCGACGTGACGCTTCCGCCGCGCCCCGCTCCGCAGGGCCGCATCCATCCGCTCTCGCAATGCATGGAGGAGGTGGCGGCGATCTTCGGCGAGATGGGCTTCGTCGTCGTCGAGGGGCCCGACATCGAGAGCGATTGGCACAATTTCACGGCGCTCAACATCCCGCCCGAGCATCCGGCGCGCCAGATGCACGACACGTTCTATCTCGCGCAGGCGGGCGGCAACGGAAATGCTGCAGGGGCGGGTTTGAAACCCGTCCATACGGGGTCGCAACCGGGAACCGAAGCGCATCTTCACCAGGGTGCCATGGTCGGCGAGGGGCCGGACAAGGCGCTGCGCCTCCTCCGCACGCACACCTCGCCGGTGCAGGTGCGCACGATGCTCGCGCAGAAGCCGCCGATCCGCATCCTCGTGCCGGGCCGCACCTTCCGCAAAGACTCGGACATGACGCACACGCCGATGTTCCACCAGTTCGAGGGGCTGGTCATCGACGAGGCGACGCATATGGGGCACTTGAAGGGCTGCCTCATCGATTTCTGCCGCGCCTATTTCGAGGTCGACGACGTGCCGGTGCGCTTCCGGCCCTCGCACTTCCCGTTCACCGAGCCCTCGGCCGAGGTCGACATCGGCTGTTCGCGGAAGGGCGGCGAGCTCAAGATCGGCGCCGGCGACGATTGGCTGGAAATCTTGGGCTGCGGCATGGTGCATCCCAACGTGCTCGAGATGTGCGGCGTCGATTCGAAGAAGTATCAGGGCTTCGCGTTCGGCATGGGCGCCGAGCGCATCTCGATGCTTAAATACGGCATCCCGGACCTCCGCACCTTCTTCGAGGCCGATCTCCGCTGGCTAGGCCATTACGGCTTCGTGCCGCTCGACGTGCCGTCGCTCGTGGGCGGGCTCGGCCAGTAGCGAGCGCGCGGGGCGGGAGGGGCGCCCTTGGCCGAGCGAAACGTCCTCAACGTCGACGCCATCCGCGCCTACGCCGACGCCGCGGCCGAGATCGCCGCCGACGACGGCGTGCGCGCCTGGGCGCGCGCGGTGCTGCCGCGCTACATCATCCGCGATCACGCCTCCGTGCTCGTCGTCGAGCGCGCGCCCGCGGGCGACGGGCTGGTGTTGCGCGATCCCGCGCTCGGCGACGGCGTCGAGCCGCGCGCCTACGCGGGCGAGGAGCCGGAGTGGTGCCGGCGCGCGCTGGCCGAGGGCCGCGAGGTGCTGTTCGTGCGCCTCGACGGCCCCTTGCAGAAGCGCGTGCGGCGCACGCTCGCCTATCTCGATGCCAACCCGGCAATGGCGTCGCCGCGGGTGTCGTTCGCCGCGGCCGAGCGCTTGGCCAAGAACGCGCGCCGCGCGCTGCGCTCGAAGCGCGAGAACGAGATCGAGGCCGACGGCGTCCCGGTTTTCCGCTTCGGCGATGCCAGCGTGGTCCAGCTCAGCGGCGCGGAGGCGCTCGCGCGCGAGGGCAAGCGGATGTGGAACTGCCTCGCCAACTACGCCGGCATCGTGCGCGAGGGTTCGGCCGAGATCTATTCGGTGCGTGACCGCGCCGGGAAATCGCGTGCGGTGATCGAGGTCGACCGCGAAGGCTTCGTCCTCCAGATCAAGGGCTACGAGAACGGCAATGTGCCGCTGGCCTGGCGCAAGCCGGTGCGCGCGTTCATCGCCGCGCGCGGCTATGGCGTAGTCAACGACATCTGGAACCTTTCGAGCGCCGCCGCCGCGCTCGCCGCCGCCTGGGAGAAAGAGGGCGAGCGCGCGCTCGTCTCGGCCTGGGGCCGCGCGCGCATACGCGCGCTGCGCTACGTCGGCATCGACGCCGCCAGCGCCGCCGAGGCGATGCAGCTCACCATGCTGCTCGACTGGACCCAGGACAAGGTCTCGGCGCATCTGCGCCGGGTCGTGTTCGACGCGCTGGCGCCCGAGGGCGACGCCGCGTTCCGCGAGCGCCCGCTCGGCGCACAGCGCGTCTACGATCTCGAGCTCGCGACCTCGGCGATCGAGGTGCCGCTGCCGTTTCTCAACCTCGCGCGCCTCGGCTATTTCCGTCCGCTCAAGGCCGAGCACGCGGTGGCGCGCCGCCTGCTCGCGAGCACGCAGGCGGCGCTCGCGAACCTCGCGTTTCGGGCACCGGACCGGCTCTATCTGCTCGGCCCGCACGCCAAGCCCCCTGGCTATCTGCCGCACTGGGCGAGCGCCGCCGACGTGCTGCTCGACGGCGCCGTGGAGGTGCGCGCCGCGCGCAACGCCAAGCACCGTGCGCTGCGCGAGCGCCTGAACCGCGCCAATCGTCGCCTGCGCGGCCCGCGCGCCGAGCCCACCGGCGCGCATCTCGCGCTGCGATGGCTGCTCGACGGCGGCACCGGGCAGTATGTGATCTAGGCGGCTCGACGGCTGGGCGAATCGGTTCGATGCGTAGCGGGGGCGCGCTGCGCGCGCCCCCGCGCGTGCAAGTCGAGGGCTCGGCGAGTG
>SBBV01000231.1 GCA_005240015.1 Candidatus Odyssella thessalonicensis
GCGCCTCGATGGGCGAACGCACCGGCGCCGCGGAGGGGCGCGAGGTGCAGGGCAGCCAGCCGGGGCCGGGCCAGGATTCGCGCGCCGCGCGCGGCCTCGACAAGGAGCTGCGCGACCGCCTCGCCAAGCAGCTCGGCCTCGACAAGCCGATCGGCGAGCGCTTCCTGCTGATGCTCAGGAACTACGTCACCTTCGATTTCGGGGACAGCTTCTTCAAGGGCCAGCGCGTCGTCGATCTGGTCATCGACCGCATGCCGGTGTCGATCTCGCTCGGTCTCTGGACGACGCTGCTCACCTATCTCGTCTGCATTCCGCTCGGCATCATGAAAGCGGTCAAGGATGGATCGCGCTTCGACGTGTGGTCCTCCGGCGCCGTCATCATCGGCTACGCCATCCCGAGCTTCCTGTTCGGGCTGCTGCTGATCATCGTCTTCGCCACCGGCAGCGTGGTGAAGTGGTTCCCGCTGCGCGGCCTCGTCTCCGACAATTTCGCCGATCTCTCGACCGGCCAGCAGGTCCTCGATTACTTCTGGCACATCGCGCTGCCGGTCATCGCCATGACCATCGGCGGCTTCGCGACCTTGACCCTGCTCACCAAGAACAGCTTCCTCGACGAGATCAGGAAGCAGTACGTGACGACCGCGCGCGCCAAGGGGCTCTCCGAGCGGCGCATCCTCTACGGCCACGTCTTCCGCAACGCGATGCTGCTGGTGGTGGCGGGCTTCCCCGGCGCCTTCATCAGCATCCTCTTCACCGGCGCGCTGTTCATCGAGTTCATGTTTTCGCTCGAGGGCCTGGGCCTGCTCGGCTGGGAGGCCGCGTTCGGGCGCGACTATCCGGTGCTGTTCGCCACGCTCTACTTCTTCTCGCTGATCGGCCTGCTCACGCGTCTCATCAGCGATCTCACCTACGTTCTCGTCGATCCCCGCATCGATTTCGAGGCGCGCGCGGCATGACGCGGAAGCCACCGACCCAGCACAAATTCCTCTGGTGGCGCATCCGCCCGCTCACCGCGCGCCGGCTCGCCACCTTCCGCGCCCACAAGCGCGGCTATTGGTCGATGTGGGTGTTCCTCGTCCTCTTCGTCTTGACGCTGTTCGCCGAATTCATCGCCAACGACCGGCCGCTGCTTGTCCGCTACGAGGGCAGGTTCTATTCGCCGGTCCTCGCCGACTACTCCGAGCGCACCTTCGGCGGCGATTTGCCGGGCCCCGCCGACTACTACGATCCCTTCATCCGCAAGAACATCCAGGAGAAGGGCTGGGCGATCTGGCCGCTGATTCCCTACAGCTATGGCACGCTCGTCAAGGATCTCAACCGCCCGGCGCCGACGCCGCCCTCGTGGCAGAACCTGCTCGGCACCGACAATCACACGCGCGACGTGTTCGCGCGCGTGATCTACGGCTTCCGCATCTCGGTGCTGTTCGGCCTGGTGCTCACCATCGCCTCGAGCGTCATCGGCGTCATCGCCGGCGCGGTGCAGGGCTATTTCGGCGGCCGGGTCGATCTCTACTTCCAGCGCTTCATGGAGATCTGGGACTCGGTCCCGCTCATCTACCTGCTGATCATCCTCTCGGGCGTCATCAGGCCGGACTTCTGGTGGCTGCTCGGCATCATGCTGCTGTTCAGCTGGATGGGTCTCGTCGGCGTGGTGCGCGCCGAGTTCCTGCGCGCGCGCAACTTCGACTATGTGCGCGCCGCGCGCGCGATGGGCGCCTCCTCGCCCTCTATCATGTACCGGCACATCCTGCCCAATGCGATGGTCGCGACCGTCACCTTCATGCCGTTCATCCTCTCGGGCTCGATCGTCGCGCTCACCGGCCTCGATTTCCTCGGCTTCGGCCTGCCCGCGGGCTCGGCCTCGCTCGGCGAGCTGCTGAAGCAGGGCAAGGAGTTCGCCACCATCGCGCCCTGGCTCGGCCTCACCGCCTTCATCACGCTGGCGGTCATGCTCTCGCTGCTCGTCTTCGTCGGCGAGGCGGTGCGCGACGCGTTCGACCCCCGCAAGATGGTGCCCGGCGTCGAAGCCGAGCCGACGCCCGCGGTTCCGGCCGCCGTGCAGCCGGCGAGCGGCACCATCACCTGAGGATCGGGACGTGAGCGCAAACGGCATCCTGCTCGAGGTCAACGATCTTTCGGTGCAGTTCCGCGCCGGCGCCGCGCGCTTCGACGCGGTGAAGAGCGTCTCGTTCAAGATCGAGCGCGGCGAGACCTTGGCGCTCGTCGGCGAAAGCGGGTCGGGAAAATCCGTGACCGCGCTCTCGATCCTCCAGCTGCTGCCCTATCCGGCGGCGCACCACCCCTCGGGCAGCATCAAGTTCAAGGGCGAGGAGCTGATGGGCGCGCCGGAATCGCGCCTGCGCGACATCCGCGGCAACCGGGTCGGCATGATCTTCCAGGAGCCGCTCACGGCGTTGAACCCGCTGCACACGATCGAAAAGCAGATCAACGAGGTGGTGGTCGTCCACCGCGGGCTCTCGCGCGGCGCGGCGCGCGCGCGCACGCTCGAGCTGCTCGAGCTGGTCGGCATCCGCGAGGCCGCGAAGCGCCTCGGCGCCTACCCGCACGAGCTTTCCGGCGGCCAGCGCCAGCGCGTGATGATCGCGATGGCGCTCGCCAACGA
>SBBV01000022.1 GCA_005240015.1 Candidatus Odyssella thessalonicensis
CAGCCGCTTCGGACGTTTCAACGCGCTCAACGAGGCCATCACGCCGGCCTTCGGCACGCAGCTCGATACGGCGCCCACCCTCGTCTCGGCCGGCCCCGCTCAGATGTCGTAGTAGAGCACGAACTCGTAGGGGTGCGGGCGCAGGCGCACCTCGTTGACCTCGCGCTCTCGCTTGTAGTCGAGATAGGTCTCGATCACGTTCTCGCTGAACACGTCGCCGCGCAGCAGGAACTGGTGATCCGCTTCGAGCGCATCGAGCGCCTCCTCGAGCGTCCCCGGCGTCGACTTCACCTTGGCCATCTCCTCGGGCGCGAGATCGTAGAGATTCTTGTCCATCGGCTCGCCGGGATCGATCCGGTGCTGGATGCCGTCGAGGCCCGCCATCAGCATCGCGGCGAAGGCGAGATAGGGATTGCACGACGGATCGGGGCAGCGGAATTCGACCCGCTTCGAGCTGGGCGTGGCGAAATAGACGGGGATGCGGCACGCCGCCGAGCGGTTGCGCGCCGAATAGGCGAGATTGACCGGCGCCTCGAAGCCCGGCACTAGGCGCCGGTAGGAGTTCACGGTGGGCGCGCAGATGCCGCACAGGGCCGGCGCGTGTTTCAGCAGCCCGCCGATGTAGTAGCGCATCGTTTGACTCGAATCGGCGTAGCCCGTGCCGTGGAACAGCGGCTTGCCGTCCTTCCAGATGCTCTGGTGCACGTGCATGCCGGAGCCATTGTCGCCGAACAGCGGTTTGGGCATGAAGGTGGCCGTCATCCCGCGCCGCCGCGCCACGTTCTTCACCACGTATTTGTAGATCATCACGTTGTCGGCCATGCGCGTGAGGGTGGTGAAGCGCATGTCGATTTCGCCCTGCCCGCCG
Source organism: Candidatus Odyssella thessalonicensis (assembly GCA_005240015.1). GTDB lineage: Bacteria > Pseudomonadota > Alphaproteobacteria > Bin65 > Bin65 > SBBV01. The sequence goes on from SBBV01000022.1 coordinate 869, forward strand.
GTCGCGACTTCGTGGTGATGCGCTTCGATGCGAATACCGAGCCCCTCGAGGCACAGCACCATGGCCGTGCGCGCATCCTGCAGCGCGTCGGCCGGCGGCACCGGAAAATAGCCCTCCTTCGGCCTGAGCTTGTGCCCGAGGCTCGGCCCGTCGTGGTTGCTCGCGTTCCAGTTGGCTTCCATTGCGCCGATCTCGTAGTAGCCGAAGTTCGTGCTCTGGTCGTAGCGGACCTCGTTGAACACGAAGAATTCCAGCTCCGGGCCGTAGTAGGACACGTCGCCGATGCCGGTCTGCTTGAGGTGAGCCTCGGCCTTCTGCGCGATGTGGCGCGGATCGCGGCCATAGGCCTGCCCGCGACCGGGATCCACGATGTTGCAGATCAGCACCAGCGTGCGCACTTCGGAGAACGGATCGAGGAACGCGGTCGCCGGATCGGGAGCGACGAGCATGTCGCTTTCCTGGATCTCCTGGAATCCGCGGATCGACGAGCCGTCGAACCCGACGCCTTCGGAGAAGCTCTCGTGGTCCAGAGCGCCGGGCGGAACCGAGAAATGCTGCCATTGGCCGGGAAGATCGGTGAAACGAAGATCGACCATCTCGATCTTCTCGTCCTTGATCGTCCGCAGCACGTCGTCGGCGGTCTTGCACAGGTAGCGCATAGCCGTCCTCCCTCGCTTGGGGCTGGCCGCGCGCCGGCCGCTGTTGAGCGCCGTGGAGAGGGCTATGGCGCCCTCGCGGCACGCCGTTCGGCCCATCGTTGACGAGCTATGCTAGCATAAGCACGACCGCTCGCGGGATGGCCTGCTGGCACGGGGAGGTCGTGCTGGTTTGACGGCGCCGTCATGTCGGGACCGCGGCACCATTGCTCGTCCGCAGGAGGAGCCGCCCATGCGCAGGATCATCGAATGCGGTTCGGTCGTTCCCGGATGTAATTTCGTTTCCCATGGTGCCACCGACGAGGACGTGCTGATGGAGGCGGCCGAGCACGTGCGCGCCACCCATGGCGTCGACCACCTCTCGGATCCGCTCAAGGCCAAGCTGCGGGCAGCGATCAGGGACGTCGACGAGACGAAGTAAGCGCGCGGTGAACCGCCCGGCTACGCCGGCTTCACGGCGCGCGCTCAGGGTTTTGCGCACTCGCAGACGCAGGCGAACCGGCGACGGCGAACAGCGCAAGCGGCGGAAATGCACTGAAGACGCTCATGGCGAGACGGCGTCGACGTCGTTGGCGCCGAGACCGGGCCCTCGCAGGCCGGCGAACAGATCGCCCGCCTCGCGCACCAGCGTCTGCACCAGCTCGCCGGCCGGCAGCGCGCGGCACAGCGGATAGGCTTGGCCGGCCAGCATCGGCAGGATCTCCGGATTCTTGGTTTCGCCGCCGAGCGCACGCAGCGGCGCCGTGAGCGGGATCTGGTGCGGATAGGACGGAATCTCGGCAGCCGCCGCGGCCATATCGGCGACGAACCTGTTCTTGATGAAGCGCGCCTCGCGGCCGGTATAGGCGCGGGTCACCACTGTGGGCGCCGCGCGTCCGCTCAGCAGCGTCTCGCGGTAGATCGGATGAACGATGGAGTTCTCGGGACAGGTGAGGAACGCCGTGCCGAGCGCGGCGCCGGCGGCGCCGAGCATGAACACCGCGGCGATCCCGCGGCCATCCATGATGCCGCCGGCCGCGATGACCGGCAGCGCGATCGCATCGGCGACCATCGGCACCAGCGCCAGCGTGCCGATGAGGGAATCCTCCACCGGCGCTGCGAAGGTGCCGCGATGGCCGCCCGCTTCGCTGCCCTGCGCGGTGACGGCATCGACCCCGAGGTCTACCAGCGCCTTCGCCTCGGCCACAGTCGTCGCGGTGCCGATCACGAAGACCTTCTTGCCGCGCAGCGCCGCGACATAGCCGCGCTCGGGCAGGCCGAAGGTGAAGCTGAACACCGGCGGCGCCTCCTCGAGGATGACGGCCATCTGCTTCGCCATGTCGGGCATCGGCGGCATCGCCGGCAGCTTGGCGGGATCGGCGCCGAGCGCGCGCAGATAGCCGGCCATGCGCTGCTTCATGCGCGCCACCTTCTCGGCCTCGGGCGCCGGCAGCGGGTAGTTGAACAGGTTGACCGCGAACGGGCGCTGCGTGAGCCGCCGGATCTCGCGGATCGCGCCGCGGATCGCCTCGGGCTGCATCATCGCCGCGCCGAGCGAGCCGAGGCCGCCCGCGTTCGACACCGCCGCAACCAGCTCCGGCGTCGAGGCGCCGGCCATCGGCGCCTGGATGATCGGGTGCACGATGTCGAGCTTCTCGAGCAATCGCCGGTCGGGCCACATCGCATGCCTCCCGTTGGGAACACGGAACCACGAAGACACGAAGACACGAAGAATGAAATAGCCGGCCTTTCGGCCGGCTACAAACCGCTTCGTGGCCTTCGTGTCTTCGTGGCTGTCTCCTATCCGCGACCCGCTGTCGAACGACCATGGCCCTCGAGCAGCGCGAGCAGGCCCTTCAAGAGCGCGATCGGATCGGGCGGGCAGCCGCCGATGCGGATGTCGACCGGCACCCCCTTCTCGACGGCGCCGAGGCAGGCGTAGGAGCCGGCGAAGACGCCGCCATCGCAGGCGCAGTCGCCAGGAGGCCGTTATACGAGCTGCGGCTTTCGGCGATGGGCGCGATCGACCACCACGGAATGTCGGTCTGCGCCGGCATGCGCGCGCCGGCGAGCGAGGCGACGGCGGGCGCCAGCGCGTCGATGACGAGGCCCGGAAGGATCCCGAACAGCACGCAAAGCATCGTGAACGCGATCATCGCGCCCTGCGACCTTGGTCATGACACCCGACATCAGCGCCGAGACATGGCTCGGCGCTG
>SBBV01000323.1 GCA_005240015.1 Candidatus Odyssella thessalonicensis
ACGTGCCCAGCGCCAGCGCACCGAGCACGGCGGGCAAGGTCATGAGAGTCGGCCAGAGGAGCGGTCGGATGCCGAACAGGCGGAGCGCCATGGATTGATCGGTGCAGGAATCACGCGGAAGGATCGTAGTCCTCGCGCCGGTGCTTGTATTGCAACGCGATCAAGGTGGCCTTGAACGGCCGCAGCATCAAGAGCGCACCGATCACGATGAACGGCACCCACAGGAGCGCGTGGACCCAGAACGGCGGCTCGTAGCGGAGCTCGACCCACAGCGCGAGCCCGACCACGATGAAGCCGAGGATGAGGATCACGAAGACCGCCGGCCCGTCGCCGCTGTCGTGCTTGGCGAGATCGAGGCCGCAGGCCTCGCATTTCTCGGCGACCGTGAGGAATCCGGCGAAGAGCCGCCCGCGTCCGCAGCGCGGGCACTTGCAGCCGAGCCCGGCGGAGAAGGGCGAGACCGGCGGATACCAATTCTCGGTCATGGCTTCGCTCCCCGCGGCGTCACGACCGGCCGGCCGCGAGCAGCACGTAGCCGGCGAACACGAACAGCCAGAGAAGGTCGGTCGCGTGCCAATACCAGGCCACACCCTCGAGCACGCCGGACTTGCCGGCTTTGAAGCCACCGGCGCACGCGTAAGCGAGCCCGATCGCAAGCGATGCTACGCCGACCACGACGAGATAGCCGTGATAGCCGGTCCACATGAACGCGAGGACGCGGATGACGCCGTCTGCCGGTCCGGATGCGAACGGACGCCACTCGCCAGGTGCGGCCGCCGCGAACGCGAATGGCGCATCGACGGCCGCGATCGTCTGCAACGCGAAGAAACCCAGCCCGAGGACGAGGGCAGAGGCGAGCCCGGCGAGGAAGCCGCGGCGCCGCCCGGCGCCCAGCGCCCAATGGGCCCAGGTTATGGCGGCGGCCGAGAGCAACAGGACGAGCGTATTCGTGACCGGAGGCAGCGCGGCCACGATGCACGTCGCTCGTCAATGCACCGCGACCGGCGCGCCGGCGCTGCCGAAGACGTAGATGCAGAAGAACAGGAACAGCCACACCACGTCGACGAAGTGCCAGTACCAGGCCGCGGCCTCGAAGCCGAAATGCTGGTCCGGCTTGAAGTGCCCGGCGCGCGCGCGGAACAGGCACACGGCCAGGAAGATCGTGCCGATGATGACGTGGAAGCCGTGGAAGCCGGTCGCCATGAAGAAGGCGGAGGGATACGCCCCGCCCTTCTCGAGCTTGAACGATTCCCAGACCGAGGGATCGGTGATGAGGCGCTGGAACGAGAACGGGGCGTTCGCATACTCGACCGCCTGCAGCGCCGTGAACGAGATGCCGAGCGCGACCGTGCAGACGAGCCCGCGCACGAGATCGCGCCGGTTGCCTTCCTTCAGCGCGTGGTGCGCCCACGTGACGGTGACGCCCGAGAGCAGCAGGATCAGCGTGTTCATGAACGGCAGGTCCCACGCATCGAACACTTCGATGTGCGCGGGCGGCCACTGGCCCTGATTGGCGTGCACGCGCCCGAACTGCCGCGCCTCGGTGGCGTAGAGGAAGTTGTCGAAGAAGGCCCAGAAGAACGCCGCGAAGAACATCACCTCCGAGGCGATGAACAGGATCATGCCGTAGCGGAGACCGAGCTGGACCACCTTGGTGTGGTGGCCCTGGTATTCGGCCTCCTTCACCACGTCTCGCCACCACATGAACATGGTGTAGCCGACCAGCACCACGCCCGGGATGAACAGCCAGAATGCGGGCGACTTCAGGCCGATCATGCCGGGGTGCATGTAGAAGATGGCACCCATCGCCAGCAGGAACGCGGCGACGGCGCCGATGACCGGCCACGGGCTCGGATCGACGAGGTGGTAGGGATGCTTTTGGTTGCCCGCCATGATTCGAATTGCTCCGGACTGAGACCCCGTTGGCGCCCGCTCAGTTGGGCGTGTTGTTGCGCGCGGGTGCCGGCCGCTCGGCGCCCGGCCGTTCGGCCGTCTTCTCCTTCACCGCGCGATAGAAGGTGTAGGACAGCGTGATCGTGTGCACGTCGTCGAGATTGCGGTCGGCGAGGATCTTGGGATCGACGAAGAACGACACCGGCATCTCGGCGCGCTGATGCGGCCCCAGCGTCTGCTCCTCGAAGCAGAAGCACGCGATCTTGTCGAAGTATTGCCCGGCCTTGAGCGGCGCCACGTTGAACACCGCCATGCCGGTCGTGGTCTCGCCGCTCTTGTTCTCGGCCACGTAGTGCGCGAGGCGCTGCTCGCCGACCTTGACGACGATCTCGCGCTCCGCCGGCGCGAATCGCCAGGGGAGATCGGGATGGGTTTCGGCGGTGAAGCGAATGACGATCCTGCGCTCGGCGGCTTTGGCCGGCATCTGCCCGCTCCGCTGCGTCGTGCCGCCGTAGCCGGTCACCTCGCAGAACAGGCGATAGAGCGAGGGCGAATAGGCGGTGAGCGTCAGCATCACCGCGATGGCCCCCGCCGCGGCGAGAACCGTGCGCCGCTTCCTGGCCCCCAGCGCGCCGCGCACGCTCATTGGCCGCCCATGCGCACGAAGGGAAGGAAGTAGAGCAGCACGACGATGACGGCGAGCACGGCGAGCAGGGCCAGATTGCGCCCGCGCCGGCGGCGTTCGAACTGACGTCTCTCTTCGTTGCGCGACATGACTACCATCCCAGCCCCATCGCCCTGTCGACGACGAGCATCGCGAACAATCCGAAAAGATAGACGATGGAGAAACCGAACATGCGCTTGGCGACGATGTCGCGCCGGTCACGCATGATGCGCCAGCCGTGCAGCAGGAATGCTGCCGAGAGCGCGGCCGCTGCGGCGCCGTAGACCGGTCCGGAGAGGCCGACAAAGCACGGCGCCAACGCCGCCGGCACGAGCAAGAGCGTGTAGACGAGGATCTGCCGCCGCGTCTCGCGGTCGCCGGCCACGACCGGCAGCATCGGAACGCCGGCCTTCGCGTAGTCGCCGGCGCGATAGAGCGCCAGCGCCCAGAAGTGCGGCGGAGTCCACATGAAGATGAGGAGGAAGAGCGTGAGCGGCGCGAGGCTGATGTCGCCCATGACCGCGGCCCAGCCGATCAGCGGCGGGAATGCGCCCGAGGCGCCGCCGATGACGATATTCTGCGGCGTACGGCGCTTCAGCCACGCGGTGTAGACGAACACATAGAACGCGATCGTGAGCGCCAGCAGCGCGGCCGCGATCCAGTTGACCGCGACGCCCATCAGCGTCACCGAGCCCGCGGCCAGCACGACGCCGAACGTCAGCGCGTTCTCGGGCGCCACACGGCCGGCCGGGATCGGGCGATCCTTGGTGCGCGCCATCAGCGCGTCGATGTCGCGGTCGTACCACATGTTGATGGCGCCCGAGGCTCCCGCGCCCACCGCGATGCAGAGGACGGCGATGAAGGCGAGCAACGGGTGCAGTGCGCCGGGCGCGAGATAGAGCCCGACGAGGCCGGTGAACACGACGAGCGACATCACGCGCGGCTTCAGCAGCGCCACGTAGTCGCCGGCGCAGGCGCCTGCAGCCGCGGCCGGCGCGGCGTTGCGCGCCAGGACCGCGCCCTCGCGCTCGATCGTGCTGCTGGCAGCCGGTGGGCTCATCGGTGACGTCGCTTCCTTGCGCGAGCCGCGCGCCTAGTGGCGCGCCGGCGCTTCGATCTTGGGCAGCTCTTCGAAGGTGTGGAACGGCGGCGGCGAGGCCACCTTCCACTCGAGCGTAGTGGCGCCCTCGCCCCACGGGTTCTCGGCGATGCGCTGCCCCTTGGCGAAGGTGTAGAACACCAGCACGAGGAAAATGATCACCGAGGCGCCGCCGATATAGGCGCCGACCGACGCGATCTGGTTCCAGCCGGCGAGCGCGTCGGGGTAGTCGGGAATGCGGCGCGGCATGCCGGCGAGCCCGGCGAAGTGCATCGGGAAGAACGTGACGTTGGCGCCGATGAACGCGGTCCAGAAGTGGAGCTTGCCGAGCCACTCCGGATACATGCGCCCGCACATCTTCGGGAACCAGTAATAGAAGCCGGCGAAGATCGAGAACACCGCGCCGAGCGAGAGCACGTAGTGGAAGTGCGCGACGACGTAGTAGGTGTCGTGCAGCACGTTGTCGATGCCGGCATTGGCGAGCACGACGCCGGTGACGCCGCCGACCGTGAACAGGAAGATGAAGCCGATCGCCCACAGCATCGGCGTCTGGAGCCGGATCGAGCCGCCCCACATCGTCGCGATCCAGGAGAAGATCTTGATGCCGGTCGGCACCGCGATGACCATCGTGGCGGCGACGAAATAGGCGCGCGTGTTCACGTTCAAGCCGACCGTGAACATGTGGTGCGCCCAGACGATGAAGCCGATGAAGCCGATCGACACCATCGCATAGGCCATGCCGAGATAGCCGAAGATCGGCTTGCGCGAGAAGGTGGAGACGACCTGGCTGATGATGCCGAAGCCCGGGAGGATGAGGATGTAGACCTCGGGGTGGCCGAAGAACCAGAACAGGTGCTGATAGAGGATGGGGTCGCCGCCGCCCTGCGCCACGAAGAACGTCGTGCCGAAATTGCGGTCGGTGAGCAGCATCGTGATGGCGCCCGCGAGCACCGGCAGCGCGAGCAGCAGCAGGAACGCCGTCACCAGCACCGACCAGACGAACAGCGGCATCTTGTGCAGGGTCATGCCCGGCGCGCGCATGTTGAAGATCGTGGTGATGAAGTTGATGGCGCCGAGGATCGAGGAGGCGCCGGCGAGGTGCAGCGAGAAGATCGCCATGTCGACGGCCGCACCCTCGTGGCCGGTGAAGCCGAGCTTGGCGCCGGTGGACGCGAGCGGCGGATAGACCGTCCAGCCCGTGCCGGCGCCGCCGCCGACGAGCGCCGAGAGCAGCAGGAGCACGAAGGACGGGATCAGCAGCCAGAAGCTGATGTTGTTCATGCGCGGGAACGCCATGTCGGGCGCCCCGATCATGATCGGCACGATCCAGTTGCCGAAACCGCCGATCATCGCCGGCATGACCATGAAGAACACCATGATCAGGCCGTGCGCGGTGACCAGTACGTTGAAGAAGTGATGGTCCGAGATGAACTGCGTGCCCGGATCCTGCAGCTCAAGCCGGAACCACACCGAGAAGGCCGTCCCGATGATCCCCGCCACGACGGCGAAGACCAGGTACATCGTGCCGATGTCCTTGTGGTTGGTCGAATAGGCGAAGCGCCGCCAGCCGGTGGGGTGATGGGCGTGTGCCTCGTGCGCTCCGTGCGCCGCGCGCGCATGCGCGTGTCCCTGGTCCGCAGC
>SBBV01000615.1 GCA_005240015.1 Candidatus Odyssella thessalonicensis
GGAATGCGCCGCCCGTCATGGCGGCCCAGCGCAAGCCCATGCACCGGCCGGCTCGGCGCGAAACGCACGTCGAACAGCACGGGAAAATATTCGGCTCGCTCGGCGAGCTCGGTCCGCTGGAAATCCGGCGTCACGTCGAAGACGCGATAGCCCGGCACTCCCTTCGCGGCCGCCTGCTCCTCGAATGCCGCCACCTCGGCGCGCGGAACGCGCGGCGCCCATTGCAGCGAGTGGATGTGGGCGTCGCGGCCGCGCGCACGGGTGGCGATGCGCGCGAACCGTTCCTGATCGAGCGGTGCGTCCGCGGCAATCGCGACCGCGAGCACCGACACCGCCTCGCCCGCCAGCCGGATCTTCGCTTCGAAGTCGCGGGCCCGCCATTCGGAACGCAGCTCGAGCGCCGTGCGGATCCGGCGATCGTCGGCGCGCTCGGCGCTCCAGAAGGCAAAGCACGAGAGAGCCACGCCGATGAGGGCGACGCTGAACGGAGCGATCCACCAACGGCGAAGCAGGAGTTTCATCTGGCGTGGCGCGCGTCCATGAGCGTCCGCGCCGCCGCGCCGATCTCCTCGGCCGTCCGCCGGAACGCCGCTTCCAGCACCGGCGAGAACGGCACCGGGATGCGCGGCGAGCCCAAGCGTTTCACACGCGCGCCGGTGGCTTCGGCCACGGTGGCGGCGATCTCGGCGCCGAAGCCGGCGGTCAGCACCGCTTCGTGCACGACGAGGAGGTGCCTCGTCTTTTCCGCCGAGGCGACGATCGTCTCCTCGTCCCAGGGCCAGATGCAGCGGAGATCGATCACCTCGGCGTCGATGCCGTCGCGCAGGAGCGCCGCGGCCGCGTCGAGGCAGGTTTGCACTGTCAGCGACCATGAGACGATCGTCAGATCGCGGCCCGCGCGGCAGATGCGCGCTTTGCCGAGCCGCGCGTCGGGTTCGCCGCCCTCCTCCACCTCGCCGGTGATCCCCCAGAGCTCCTTGTGCTCGAGCAGGATCACGGGGTCGTCGGCGCGGATCGCGGCCTTCAGCATCGCGTAGCTGTCGGCCGGCGTCGACGGCGCCAGCACGACGAGGCCCGGCATGTGCGCCCACCAGGCTTCGAGCGATTGCGAGTGTTGCGCGGCGCAGTTGCCCCAGAGTCCGGTCGGCTGGCGCACGACGATGGGCACGCGCGCCTGGCCGCCGAACATGTAGCGCGCCTTGGCCGCCTGGTTGACGAGCTCGTCGGCGGCGCAGAGCGTGAAATCGAGATAACGCGTCTCGACCACCGGCCGCGTGCCGCACATCGCGGCGCCGACCGCGGCGCCCATGATCGCGGCCTCCGAGATCGGCGTATCGCAGATGCGCGCCGGGCCGAACTCGGCCTGGAGCCCCTTGTATTGCTGGAAGACCCCGCCGCGTCCCAGATCCTCGCCGAGCGCCCAGACCGTGGGGTCGCGGCGCATCTCCTCGGCGAGCGCGCGGCGTGAGGCCTCGACGATGCTCATGACGGTCACGCTCCTTCCCCCGCGAAGAGCAGGGGAAGGTTGGGATGGGGGTGCAGACAGGTTCGCACGATCGGTGATGGCGGCAGCGGCCGCGCCGACCCCCGAGGCTCCTTCTCCTGACCCCTTCCGGCCGTCGCGCGAAGGGCGCGACGGCCACCTTCCCCGCTTATCGCGGGGAAGGGAAAGATTCGGCGCGCCGATGTCCTGGACTTCGCCGAGCGCATCCTCCCGGCGCGGAAGCGGCGCCCGTTCGGCCTCAGCGATCGCGGCGGCGATTTCCTCATGGGCGCCGGCGATCGCGGCGTCCAGCTCGGTGACGGCAACGCCGAGCTCGACGAGCTGTGCGCGCATGCGCGCGAGCGGATCATCGACCTTGGCGCGCGCGACCTCGTCCTGATTGCGATAGGCGCCCGCATCGGCCGAAGTGTGGCCGGACCAGCGATAGGTGCGCGCGATCATGAACAGCGGCCCGGCGCCGGCGCGGACCTTGCGCACCAGCTCTGCGGCGAGATCGTCGACCGCGGCGACGTCGTTGCCGTCGCAGCTGAACGCGCGGATGCCGAGCGCCTCGGCGCGGGCGGCGATGCCGGGGCCGGCGGTCGTGGTCGCGGTCGGCGTGGTCGCGGCCCAGCGATTGTCCTCGCACACGAACAGCACCGGCAGCTTGTAGACCGCCGCCCAGTTCAGAGATTCCAGGAACGGCCCGCGGTTGACGGCGCCGTCGCCGAAGAAGCAGGCGACGACCGTGCTGCGCCCGAGCAGCTTGGCCGCATGCGCGGCGCCAACCGCGATCGGCATCCCGGCTGCGACCACGCCGTTGGCGCCGAGCATGCCGATCGAGAAATCGGCGATGTGCATCGAGCCGCCCTTGCCCTGGCAATAGCCGCCGGCGCGGCCGAACAGCTCGAGCATCATCGCGCGGATGTCGCCGCCCTTGGCGATGGTGTGGCCGTGGCCCCGATGCGTTGAGGTGATCTGATCGGTGGGCAGAAGGTTGGCGCAGACGCCGGCCGGGATCGCCTCCTGCCCGGTCGAGAGATGCACGAAGCCCGGTATGCGCTTCTCGTTGTAGAGCCGCTCGGCCGCGTTCTCGAACGCGCGGATCCGCGCCATCGTGCGGTAATGTGCGAGCAGGCGCGCGGCGGCCGGCGCATTCCGGCGCGCGGATTCGGCAAGGATCATCGAGTCCTTCCCCCCGGTGGCTTGGTGCCAGTGCGAGAGGGACCAGACTACGCGCGGGGATGCAAGGGCTTCCCGCACCGCGGCCGCAGCGGGCGCCGTCCCTGTGCCACAGGCGAAATGCCTAGAGCGTGCGGACTTGATGGCGGACGACGCCGAGGGGCAGGCCGGAAAGCTCTGCCGCTTCGTCTGGCGGGATCTGGTCGCGGGGCAGCATCGCGCGCTGGGCCAGCGCCGCCGCCGCGTCGTAGCGGCCGACGCGGAATTCCGCCATCGCCACCGTGAGCTGGAACAGGCGCCAGGCGAAGGGTTCGCCGAGCTCGACCTCGATGGCGGCCAGGACGCGCTGGATCAGTTCGCGCGTGGCCTCCTTCTGCCCTGCCCGCGGCGCCGACAACGCCTTTGGATTGTAATCAAGCGAGGTTCGGGACATCTCATCCTCCCGGGGTGCGGCCGGGGCCGCTGCGGTTACGCTTTTTTCAGCATATTTCCCGGGCCGGTCGCGTACTGCCAGTCGGCCAGCGGACTAAGCCGAACGTATAGTCAATTCGGCCTAGTGCAGCTCTGGCGCGTAGGGGTGCGTTTGGGGGGCCGACGAGACGGACGAAAGGCCGCGCCTATTCCGTCCGCATCCAGCCGTCGAGGGCCACGACGCCCTGCCCCTCGGCGCGCACGAGCAGGGGATCGACGGCGGCCGCCAGCACCCGTGGCGAGGAGATGAGCGCGAAGGACGACATCGCCACCAGCGCCTGCGCCAGCGCGTCGAGATCGCCGCGCGGGCGGTTGCGGTGGCCGCGGATGCGCGTCAGGCCGCGCACCTCATCGATCATGGCGTAGGCGGTGGGCCGGTCGATCGGCGCGAGACGCACCGCGCGGTCGCCGTAGATCTCGGCGATGCCTTCGCCCATGGCCAGGGTCACGATCGGCCCAGCCTCGGCATCGCGGCGGAATTGGATCGCGACCTCGATCAGGCCGCGCTCGACGCGCTGCACGAGCAGGCCGTCCAAGAATGCGTCGGGCCGCGCCGCGCGCACGCGCTTCACGATGTCGTCGGCCGCGAGCCGCACGGCGGTGACGGTTTCGAGCCCCAGGGCCAGGCCGCCGATCTCGATGCGATGCTCGATGTCGGGCGAGAGCGCTTTCAGCACGTAGGGCGGCGGGAACGGCAGCGCCTTCGGCAGCGGCGAATCGCGCTTCACCCACAGCATCGTCGGCGTCGGGATGCCGAGCAGGCGGAA
>SBBV01000560.1 GCA_005240015.1 Candidatus Odyssella thessalonicensis
GCGGTCCTCGCCGCCGAGGATGGTACAACGGCGCTCGGGCTTGTGGAGGCGCACGCCAACCGCGACATGCTCGGCTCGCCGCAACTGGCTTTGGTGTGGCTGCGCAGATTGGAGGAGGATTTGGACGCATTGGACCGGGGACGCTCGCTGGAATGGACGCAGCGCCGCATCGATCACGTCGGCAGCCTGCTGCGACCGCAGTCGCTCATCAATGCCTTCCTGCGCCGCGCTCGCGGCGAGATCGGGGATGACCAATTGCGCAAAGAGGAGGATGCGGCGATCCGCGACGTGGTCGTGAAGCAGGAGGCGCATGGCGTCGCGTTCATCACGGACGGCGAGTACCGGCGGCTCAATTGGCAAGTGAGCTTCTCGGAGGTCGCGGGCTGGGACCTCTGGGAGATCTCGTGGAAGGGGTTCCTGAAGAACCCGGGCAACATCGCGCCCGGCGAGCAGCCGCTCAGCAAGGGCGAGGACGCCGTCGTGTCGTTCCGCACGCCGGCGGCCGCGCGTCTGCAGCTCAAGAAGAGCTTTCCGCTGGCGGAGCTCAAGTACCTGAAGTCGATCGCGCGGCGCCCGGTCAAGATTACGCTGATGGGGCCGGACCGTGTCTGCCAGATGTGCGACATCGAGGGCTCGCGCGCGGTCTATCGCGATGCCGACGCGTTGCTCGGCGATGTCGTCGCCGTGCAGCGCCAGATGGTCGATGAGCTCGTCGCCAACGGCTGCGACTACATCCAGATCGACGAACCATCTTACACGGGTTACGTCGATCCGCCGACGCTCGAACGCATGAAGGCGAAAGGCGAATACCCGATGAAGAATCTGCACCGCGCGATCGACGCCGACAATGCGGTGATCGTCGGCGTTGGCGGCAAGGCAGTGACCGGCCTCCACATCTGCCGCGGCAACCGCGCCAGCATGTGGCACCGCGAGGGGAAATACGACGCCATCGCCGAGGCGCTGTTCGGCGGGTTGAAGTACGACCGCCTCTTGCTGGAGTACGACACCGAGCGCGCGGGCGGCTTCGAGCCGCTGCGCTTCGTGCCGAAGGGTGTCACCGCCGTGCTCGGCCTCGTCACCACCAAGACCGGGCGCGTCGAGACGGTCGACGGGCTGCGCCGCCGGCTCGACGATGCGGCGCGCTTCATATCGCTCGACCAGGTGGCGCTCTCGCCGCAATGCGGCTTCGCCTCGGGCATCGCCGGCAACATGCTCTCCGAAGACGAGCAGTGGCGGAAGCTCGACGTGATCCGCGAGACCGCGCGCCGCGTGTGGGGCTAGTGTAGCCGGAGCGCCTCACCCGTAGGGGCGCTGCGCGCGCCCGCTCTCCACACGCACGGCGGCCGCACGGTGAAACGGTTCGCGGCGCTTTGCCGGCGGAGGCAGGGCGCGCGCAGCGCGCCCCTACGGGCCAAACTCCCGAGTCCACTTGAACGAAGCACGCCCTACTCGCGATGCCGTGACCGCGGTCACAGCGCGCCGTCACACCCTGTGATACAGTTCACTCATCCTGCCGGATAAGCCGCCGCGCAACAGTGCGCGGGCCGCGCAACGACGCGCCCTTGGTGTTCGGGACGGGTTCCTCAGTGCCTTCTGAAACTTGGCAGCGCCGCCACGATGTGGCGGCGGCGATGCTTCGCGTCCCGATCAGACAGGAAACAGGAGTACACCATGCCGCGCGGCGATCAACCTTCGGTGCAGTGGAGCGACGAGCCCGCCGACGATAGCCTGGACTGGTTCTTCGACCCGCCGGGCAACGACTTTGTTGGCGGGCGCCAAATCGAGAAAGAGCACAACGACCGCGGCAACATCATTTGGGGCACGTCGGGCGACGACACCATCTCGGCCGACCAGAACGGGTACAACGGGGGCGGCGGCGCCGACACGATCTACGGCGGCCAAGGCAAGGACTACATCGAGGGCGGCGCCGGCGACGATGACATCTACGGCGGCGACGGCGGCGACCAGCTTTGGGGCGATCTCGACGGCTACAATGCGGACGGCGGCGACGACTACATCTACGGCGGCGCCGGCTATGACAAGATCCACGCCGGACCTGGCGACGATCACGTCTTCACCGGCGCCGATGGCGGCAAGGCCAATGGCGATGCCGGCGACGACTGGCTCTTCGGTGCCGAAGACGCCGACACGCTGTTCGGCGACGCGGACAACGATCACCTGTTCGGCTATGCCGGCAACGACACGCTCGACGGCGGCGAGGGCAACGACACCATCCACGGCGGCGACGACGAGGACACGATCGTCGGCGGGACCGGCAACGATCTCATCTTCGGCGGCGACGGCAAGGACACAATCGACGCCGGCGACGGCGACGATGTGATCGATGGCGGCGCGGGCAAGGACACCGTGCTGGCCGGCGCCGACCACGACACGATCATGGGCGGCAGCGGCGACGACGACCTCTACGGCGAGGCCGGCAACGACACGATCACGGGCGGTCTCGGCGCCGACTACATCGACGGCGGCTCGGGCCAGGACCTCTTCGTCTACGAAGACGTCTGGGAGTTCGGCGACCAGATCGACGGCGTCGATACCACGCAAGGCACCAGCGACAAGTTCGACTTCAGCAAGATCTTCGACGGCGCCGCGGCCGACGTGCAGCAGGCGCTCGCCGGCGGCTATCTCGCCTGGGTGCAGAACGGGCCCGACGTCCTCATCCAGATCGACGCCGACGGCGGCGGCGACGGCTTCCTGACGGCCGCGACGCTGATCGACACCGACGCCGCGAAGATCGGCGACTACATGTTCATCGTCTGAGCGCGACGCATCAGCGCCGCGCAGAAAGAGGAGTTCACCGACATGCCACGCGAAGATCAGAGCGCCGCTCAATACGGCAATCCTGCCGATGGCACCATGGACTGGTTCTTCGACCCGGCCGGCAACGACTGGACCGGCGCAGGCCTCGATTCGCCGATGAAGCGCACCGACGACAGCGGCGGCTCCACGATCTGGGGCACGCCGGGTATCGACACGCTCGACGGCGATTCGGGCAAGGACACGATTTACGGGGGCGGCAATGACGACGTGATTCATGGCCACAAGGGCCACGACTACATCTACGGCGGCGACGGCGGGGACTTCATCCACGGCGGAGACGACGCCGACTATCTCTATGGCGGGGCAGGCTACGATCAAATCTGGGGCGGCGAGGGCGACGACTACATCTTCGCAGGCGCCGACGGCGCTTATGGGCATGGCGAAGCGGGCGACGACTGGATGTTCGGCGGCGACGGCGCCGACGAACTCTACGGCGATGGGGACAATGACCATCTCTTCGGCTACGGCGGTATCGATCATCTCGACGGCGGCTACGGCAACGACACGCTGCAAGGCGCCGAGGGCGGCGACACGCTGATCGGCGGCCCCGGCCATGACCTCGTGTTTGGCGGCGAAGGCGGCGACACGATCGATGGCGGCGGCGGCGACGATCTGATCTTCGGCGGCGATGGCATCGACACGATCGACGGCGGCGGCGGCGAGGACTTCATCGAGGGCGGGGAGGGCGACGACAC
>SBBV01000007.1 GCA_005240015.1 Candidatus Odyssella thessalonicensis
ATCTCTTGCACTTCGACGAAGCGGTTCATCGGGATCTTCGAGAGCATGTAGTCGATGTGCTGCTGCGTGATCTGCTTGAAGATGTCGGTCTTGGCGGCGGCGGGCGTGATGCAGTTGACGAGCACGCCGCTGGTTGCGAGCTCCTTCCCCAGCGATTTGGTGAGCGCGATCACGCCGGCCTTGGCGGCGCTGTAGGGCGAGGCGTTGGGGTTGCCCTCTTTGCCCGCGATCGACGCGACGTTCACGATGCGCCCGTATTTGTTCTTCATCATGTGCGCCGAGGCGATCTTGCAGCCGAGGAACACGCCGATGAGATCGATCTCGATCACCTCGCGGAAATCCTTGGCCGGATACTCCCAGGTCTTGAGGTTGGGGCCGGCGATGCCGGCGTTGTTGACCATGATGTCGACCTTGCCGAAGGCTTTGACGGCGCTGTCGAACGCGCGCTGCAGCGAAGCCTCGTCGGTGACGTCGGCGACGGCGGTCGCCACGGTGCCTTTCGCCTTCAGCGCCGCTGCCGCTTGGTCGAGCGCCGCCTTGTCGCGGTCGACGAGCGCCACCTTGGCGCCCGAGACGAGGAAGCGCTCGGCGATGGCGTAGCCGATGCCGCGGGCACCGCCGGTGACGATGCCGGCGCGGCCGGCGAGGTCGATCTTGTTCATGCTCTGCCTTTGTTCGTTGGACGATTAGATCATGATGCCGCCGTCGACGATGAACGCCTGGCCGGTCGCGAACACCGATTCATCGGACGCGAGATAGACCAGCATCGGCGTGACGTCATCGACCGAGCCGAGCCGGCCCATCGGCTGGCGCGCGATGAGGTCCTTGCGCGCCTGCACCGGGTCGGCGAAGGCGGCGATGCGCCCCTGCAGCGAGGGCGTGTCGACCGTGCCGGGGCAGACCGCGTTGCAGCGGATGCCCTGCTTCACGTAGTCGGCGGCGATCGCCTTGGTGAGCCCGATCACGCCGGCCTTGGTGGTGCCGTAGACGAAGCGGTTGGCGAAACCTTTGACGCTCGAGGCCACCGAGGCGATGTTGACGATCGAGCCCTTGCTGCGCGCGAGCATGCCCGGCAGCACCGCGCGCACCATCAGATACATCGAGCGCAGATTGACGTTGACGCTGAACTCCCAGTCCTTGGGCGTGCAGTCCATGATCGTGCCGTGATGCACGAAGCCGGCGCAGTTGAGCAGCACATCGATCTGCCCGGCTTCGGCCGTCACCCGCTCGATCGCGGCGGGATCGGTGACATCGAGCTTCTTCGTGGTGATGCCGCCGGCGAGCGGTTTCAGCGCCGCCTCGTTGATGTCGGTCGCCCAGACCTTCGCACCCTGCTGCGCGAAGGCGAGCGCCGCCGCGCGCCCGATGCCCTGCGCCGCCGCCGTGATGAATGCAGTCTTGCCCGCGAGCCGGCCTGCCATGCCTCCTCCCTCTCTACCTAGGTCTTTTTGTCCAGCCGCGCCGGCTGCGGCCGGCGCGGCGCGCATTGGTCAGACCATTTGACCCTCCAACTCTAGGGCGCTAGGCTTCCCGCAAGCAAGACGAAGAACGAACGTGCAGCGGGAGGACGGGCGCTTGCCCCTTCAGCCGATCGAGACGCGGCGGCTCTATCGCCACATCGCGGACCAGGTCGCAGGCCTGATCGCGCGCGGCGAGTTTCCGCCCGGCTCGCGCCTTCCCACCGAGCGCGAACTCGCGCAGCTGCTCGGCGTCTCGCGCCCCTCGGTGCGCGAAGGCCTGATCGCGCTCGAAGTGGAGGGCCTCGTCGATGTGCGCGTGGGCTCCGGCATCTATGTGCGCCGCGCCCGCGCCGGCACGGCCAATTCCGATATCCTGGGCGACAGCCCGGGCCCGTTCGAGCTCCTGCGCGCGCGCCGCGCGATCGAGGGCGAGGTGGCGGAGATCGCGGCGCGCACCGCGCGCGAGAGCGACATCGCCGGCATCGCCGAGGCCCTGCACATGATGAAGAGCGACATCCATGGCGGCGAAGTCTACGAGACCGGCGACCGCCTCTATCACATGCGCATCGCCGAGGCGACGCACAACTCGGTGCTGGTATCGGTCGTGAACATGCTTTGGGATCTACGCTCGTCGCCGGTTTATGCGCGCCTTCTGCGCCACACGGTGACCGACGGCGTGCGCGCGCGCTCGATCGCGGACCACGAGCGCATCTTGAAGGCGCTCGAGGCGCGCGACCCCGCCGCCGCCAAGGCCGCGATGCAGAAGCATCTCGACACCGTGGCGAAGGAATACGAACGCGACTGGCCGCTGGTGGCCTCCGAGCTCGCCGGCCACGTGAACGGCCGTCCGCCGGCCAGGAGCGTGCGCAGGCAGAAGCGCGCCCGCGCGGGACGGAGCTGAGCCATGGCCTCGGTCGCCATCCGCGACGTGAAGAAGGCGTTCGGCTCGCATGCCGTGATCCACGGCGTCAACGTCGACATCGAGGACGGCGAGTTCGTGGTGCTCGTGGGGCCGTCGGGCTGCGGGAAGTCGACCTTGCTGCGCATGATCGCCGGGCTCGAGAACATCACCGCCGGCGAGATCCGCATCGGCAACCGCATCGTGAACCAGGTGCCGCCCAAGGCGCGCGACGTGGCGATGGTGTTCCAGAACTACGCGCTCTATCCGCACATGACGGTGGCCGCGAACATGGGCTTCTCGCTGAAGCTGCGCGGCACGCCCAGGGCCGAGGTTGAGAAGCGCGTGGCGCGCGCGGCCGAGATCCTGGGGCTGACGCCGCTGCTCGAGCGCTTTCCGCGCCAGCTTTCCGGCGGCCAGCGCCAGCGCGTCGCCATGGGCCGCGCGATCGTGCGCGATCCGCAGGTGTTCCTGTTCGACGAGCCGCTCTCGAACCTCGACGCCAAGCTCCGCGTGGCGATGCGCACCGAGATCAAGGCGCTGCACCAGCGGCTCCAGACCACGACCGTCTACGTCACGCACGACCAGATCGAGGCGATGACGATGGCCGACAAGATCGTGGTGATGCACGAGGGCATCGTCGAGCAGATCGGCGAGCCGCTCGATCTCTACGATCGTCCGGCCAACCTTTTCGTCGCCGGCTTCATCGGCTCGCCGGCGATGAACTTCATGAAGGGCCGCGTCGAGGGCGGACGCTTCCTCGCCGACAACGGCGCCGTCCTGCCGATCGCGAACGGCGCCGCCACGCAGAGCGGGCGCGCGAATTACGGCTTCCGCCCCGAGCACCTGACGGTCGCCGACGACGGCGTCGCGGCCAGGGTCGTGGTGGTGGAGCCGACCGGCTCGGAGACGCAAGTCGTCGTCGAGTTCGGCGGGCAAGAGGTCGTGTGCGTGTTCCGCGAGCGCATCGCCGCGCAGCCCGGCGAGACGCTGCGCATCAAGCCCAATCCCAAGCTCGTCCATCTCTTCGACGAGACCAGCGGGAAACGGCTCAACTGAATCGAGGGGCGGAACGGCCCCTGGAGCGGAGGCAGTCGCCTCCGAAGGACGAGGGACTGAGGACGAAAACAGGAGGGCCGGTCAGCGGCTTTCCGCGACAAAGGAGGAAGTCGAATGAAGTACGTCAATCGCCGCTCGCTGTTGAAGGGCGCCGCCGCGGCCGGCGCCGTCGGGGCGCTGTCGCAAACCGGTCTCATGGAATTCGCGCAGGCCTGGGCCCAGGCCGCGCCGTGGAAGGCCGAGAAGGGCGCCAAGCTCCAGCTGCTGCGCTGGAAGCGCTTCGTGCAGTCCGAAGAAGACGCGTTCATGGTGCTCGTCAAGGCGTTCGAGAAGGCGACCGGCGTGTCCGTCAACGTGCTCAACGAATCGCTCGACGACGTGCAGCCCAAGGCCTCGGTCGCGGCCAACACCGGCCAGGGCCCGGATCTCTTCTGGGGCCTCTACTCGCTGCCGCATCTCTTCCCGACCAAGGTCGTCGACGTCACCGACGTCGCCACCTATCTCGGCAAGAAGTATGGCGGCTGGGTCCCGAGCGCCGAGACCTACGGCAAGTCGAAAGGCCGCTGGATCGCGATCCCGATCGGCTACAACGGCAACGTCATCAACTACCGCCAGAGCATGATCGAGAAGGCGGGCTTCAAGGAGATCCCGAAGGACACGGCCGGCTTCCTCGATCTGATGAAGAAGCTCAAGGCGCAGAACACGCCGGGCGGCTTCGCGCTCGGCCGCGCCTCGGGCGACGGCAATGCCTGGGTGCATTGGTGCCTCTGGGCCTTCGGCGGCAACGTCGTCGACGCCAAGGACAAGGTGATCATCAACTCGCCCGAGACGGTGAAGGCGCTCGAATACGCGCAGGCGCTCTATGCCAACTTCATCCCCGGCACCGCCTCGTGGAACGACGCGTTCAACAACAAGGCGTTCCTCGCCGGCGAACTCTCGGTCACCAACAACGGCGTCTCGATCTATGCCGCGGCCAAGGCCGGCGCCGACAAGGGCGACGCGAAGATGAAGGAGATGCTGGCCGACACGAACCACGCGCTCTGGCCGGTGGGGCCGGTGGGCAAGCCCACCGAGTTCCACGTCGCCTATCCGATGATGATCATGCGCTACTCGAAGTTCCCGAACGCAGCCAAGGCCTTCATGGCCTTCGCGCTCGAGGCGGAGAACTACGACAAGTGGCTGATCGGCTCGGTCGCCTACATCACGCATCCGTTGAACGCCTACGACAAGAACCCGGTCTGGACCTCCGACCCCAAGCTCACCATCGTCCGCGACGTGGCCAAGCGCACGCTGACGGCGGGCGGGCTCGGCTCGGTCGGCGAGCGCGCAGCGTCGGCGCTGGCCGACTTCCTCGTGCTCGACATGTTCGCCTCGGTCTGCACCGGGCGCACGACGATCAAGGAGGCGATCCAGGTCGCCGAACGGCAGGCGAAGCGCATC
>SBBV01000284.1 GCA_005240015.1 Candidatus Odyssella thessalonicensis
ATCACGGGCGGGTCGGGGACCCGCCCCTACGCATCAAACGATTCCGCCGGCAGGATCACGCACTACAGCCGGTCGCGCTTGTAGATGTCCTTGCGGAACTGCACGCGGCCCTTGGTGTCGGTCCAGGCCGTGAAATAGGTGATGTGCACGTTCACCGGCTGCTTGAAGGTGATCTTGTAGGGCTCGTTGGTGGCGATGATCGAGTTGATGCGATCCTCGGTCCACGAGCCCTCGTCCTGATTGCGCAGCAGCAGCATCGCCATGTAGATGGCCGAATCGACGCGGATGCAGCCGCTGCTGAAATAGCGCACGTCGTCCTCGAACAGCTCGGGCGCGGCGGTGTCGTGCACGAACACGTTGTACTTGCTGGCGAACCAGAACACGACGCGCCCGAGCACGTTTTTGGGCCCGGGCTTCTGCCGGACCGACCAGCGGAAATTCTGCGTCGTGATGCGGTCCCAATCGATCCTGCTGGGATCGACCGCGCTCTTGTTGTCGCCGGCGCGCGTCAGCAGGAGATATTCGTTCTCGGCGATGTAGGCGGGCTCGCTCTTGAATTTCGGAATCAGGATGCGCTTGACGATGCTCGTGGGCGCGTTCCACCACGGGTTCAGCTCGATGTGCGTGATCGTGCTGCTGAGCTCGGGCGTCGCATGCGCGATCTCGCCCAGCACCACGCGCGCGGTGTGCAAGGTGCGGCCGCTCTCGACGACCTTCAAATGCGCGTCGGGAATGTTGATGTGCATGTAGCGTGCGCCGAGCTCGCGCGCGAAGCGGCGGCTGCGCTCGAGATTGAGCGCGAGCTGCGCAATCCGCCATTGCACCGGCACGTTGAGCTCGGCCACGGTCTCGGCGTCGAGCCAGCCCGTGGTCTGGAGCCCGTGCCGCGCCTGGAAGCGCTGCACCGCGGCGATCAGCGTGTGGTCGTAGAGGTCGGGGAGGGCCGTGGCGGTCGGCTGCTCATCGCCGCCGGCGTAGTCGCCGGTGATCTCGAGGCGCTGGCGCAGCTCGGCCACGCGCGGGTCGCGCATGCCGGGGCGCAGGTAGGTGCCGTCGCTGATCAGGGGCCAGCCGCCCGCGCGCTCGATGGCGCGATACTTGGCGAGCGCCACTTCGAGGCCCGCCGCGACCTCGCCGAGCGGCGTCCGATCGTCGGCGCGCTCGTCAGCACGCGCGAGCCCCGCTGCCGAGAGCATGGCAACGGCGAGGACGGATCCGAGGAAGCGGCGGGGAGAGAACATCTTGCTCATTGGCCGGAATGCGATGGGGCAGACATCTGGAAGGGCAAGTCTATTTACGTGCGAGCGCGGGTGAGTGTTCCACAACGAGCATATCCGGGGCGGCCGAGCAACCTCGCCCTTGCGCGGGCGCAGCGTCAGCTTCAGCGATTTTCTTTAAGATCGGTTGACGCGATACCGTCGATCCAGGTCTCGACCACGCGCTGGCCGTCGTCGAGCAGCACGAGGTTGGCGCGATAGCCGGGCGCGATGCGGCCGAGCTCGCGCTCGAGGCGGAGGAAACGGGCCGGGTTGAGCGCCGCCATGCGCAGCGCGGCTTCGAGGCTGACGCCGAGATGCGCGACGGTGTTGCGCAGCGCGCTGGCCATGTCGAGGTCGGAGCCGGCGAGGGCGCCGTCGGCGGTCGTCAGCTTGCCGTTGGCACGGCGCACGGTCTGGCCCAGCAGATCGAACGCCGCGAGATCGGAGCCGACCGTCGGCATGGCGTCGGTGACGAGCATCATCCGCTCCGGCCCGCGTGCGGCCAGCGCGACGCGCAGCGCAGCAGGCGCGACATGGTGCAGGTCGACGATGACGCCGCACCACGCCTCGCCGTCGTCGAGGGCGGCACCGACCGGCCCCGGCGCGCGGCTCTGCAGCGGCGGCATCGCGTTGAAGAGATGCGTGAAGCCGGCGAGCCCGTGGCGGCGCGCCTCCTTGATCGTCTCATAGGAGGCGGCGGTGTGCCCCGCGGCGACGATGATGCCGGCGTCGGCGAGGCGCGCGATCGCCGGCATCGCAACTTTCTCCGGCGCGAGGGTCAGCAACGTGCGGCCGGCGCCGAGCGAGGTGATGAGCGCGATATCGCCGTCGTCGATGGCGCGCATGAAGCGGGCGTCATGCACGCCCTTGCGCTCGGGGTTGAGGAACGGGCCCTCGAGGTGAATGCCGAGGACGCCCGGCACGCCGGCCGCGAGCGCCGCGCGCACGGCGCCGATCGCAACCGCCATTTTCTCGCGCGTGTCGGTGATGAAGGTCGGGAGGAACCCGGTCGTGCCGTAGCGCCGGTGCGCGGCACCGATCGTGCGAATGGCCTCGACCGTGGGCTCGGCGTTGAAGAGCACGCCGCCGCCGCCATTCACCTGCACGTCGATGAAGCCGGGCGCAAGCAGGCCGTGCACCGCGCGCCGCTTGACGCTGGCGCCGATCTCGCGCGTCGGCTGCACCGCGACGATGCGATCGCCTTCGATCAGCACCGCGCCATCGTCGCGCACGCGCTCGCCGTCGAAGACCCGGGCGCCCACGAGCGCGAACGTCATCACAGCGTCTCCGTTACCTTGGAGAGATGTGGCGGGCGATCGGGATCGCGCCCGCGCGCTCGGGCGACGGCGTCGACGAGCGGATAGAAGCTCTGGATCAGCGCGAGCGGCGCGGTGTAAGGGCCCAAGGATTTCCCCAGGGGTAGCATG
Organism: Candidatus Odyssella thessalonicensis; assembly: GCA_005240015.1. Classification (GTDB taxonomy): domain Bacteria; phylum Pseudomonadota; class Alphaproteobacteria; order Bin65; family Bin65; genus SBBV01. The sequence goes on from SBBV01000284.1 coordinate 2,687, forward strand.
GTGGCGCCGGCGACCGGCCTCTGCGCGGCCAGGATCACGCGAACGCCGCGCGCGCGCAAACCGGCGGCCACGTCGAGCAAGCCCGGCTCGGCTTCGTCAGGCTGGGCGAGAACAAGGACAGGAAAATCGGGGCCGGCCAGCGCCAGCGGGCCGTGCATCAGTTCGGCGGCGGAGA
>SBBV01000151.1 GCA_005240015.1 Candidatus Odyssella thessalonicensis
CTCGGCGATTGCCTGCATGCCGCGGATGGGCTCGCGCCGCTTGAGCGCCAGCGCCATGGGGCACTGCTCGTGCGGCATCGGCGCGCCATCCGGCCAATAGAGCTGCCACGAGCCGCAGAATTGCGCGCTTCCCAGCTCAGGTGTGCAACCCCAAAGCTCCGCGGCGGCGGCGTTGTAATAGGTGATCCGGCCGGCTGCGTCGGTCAGGTAAATCGCGGCCGGCAGCCCGTCGAGGATGTGGCGATGGCCAGTCGCAAGCAGATCCGCGAGCGCGCGATTGGCTCTGGTCTGGCCGCGGAGTCGGATGAGGTCCATGACATCCTTTGCGCACGAAACCGGTGCGGCTTTGACGAATGCCTTGCCCCTTGGGGTCGATCCGGCGAGCTCCCGCGACGCGCCGATGCGGCAACCTAACCGAACCGATATACCGTGCCAACGCAACAGTGGTTGTGCGGTTCCCGCGCATCGTCGCGCGGAAACCGCCCGCTGGTGGAGCAAATCCGACATCCGGGTCTGCCGTCGAAGGATTCGCCACAAAGACACGTCGAACGCGAAGCGTTCGCGGTCACGAAGAAGCTTGATGATGCGCCGCCGGCGCAGACCCTTGCTTCGTGGTCTTCGTGTCTTCGTGGCAATCTTTTCTGGTCCCGAACGTCAGATTCGATCCACTAGCGCCCGCTCAAGCCGAAATGCGGCGCGTAGGGCTGCTCGCCGCCGAGCGCGAAGCGGCCGATCGCAAGCTGCGTGTCGCGCGAGATCAGCCACTCGGCGAAGGCCTGCGCCGCGGCGCCCTTCACCTCCTTGTGCTTGCCGGGATTGACCAGCGTGATCGAGAAGCGCTGCTGCAGGCGCGGATCGTCGGCCACCATCACGACGAGCTGGCCGCGCGCGCCGAACTGCAGCCACGCCGCCTTGTCGGCGAGCGTGTAGGCGTTCTGCTTCGCCGCGGCCGCCAGCGCCTTCGCCATGTGGCCCTTGGCCTCGATGTACCAGCGCCCGGCGCTCTCCGGCTTGGGCAATCCCGCCTCGGCCCAGATGCTGCGCTCGGTGCGGTGGGGGCCGCTCTGATCGCCGCGCGAGACGAACGGCGACTGGGTGCGCGCGATCGCCGCGAACGCGTGCACGACGCTGGCCATGCCGGCAATGCGCGCCGGATCCGAGGCCGGGCCGACCACGATCAGCTCGGCATACATCACGTCGAGGCGCTTGCTCGCGTCCTCGCTCTTCAACAGCGCCTCCTCGGCCTCGGGGTCGTCGGTCATTACCGCGTCGGTCTTGCCCTGGCGCACCAGTGAGGCGGCGTCGGCCGCGGCGCGGATCGAAAGCTCGACGTTGATGCCCGACTGCTCCTTGAACTTCGGCAGGAGATCGCTGAGCACCGGCGCCGCCTCGTCGGTGGCGATGAGGCTCATCTGCTTGGGCGCGTCCTGCGAAAAGGCGGCGGCGGCGAAGGCAATCGCGACCAGCGACGCGGCCAGCGCCGCGCCCAGCCGACCCCTCCGATTGTCAGGCACTCTCGTCATTAGTCCTGGCGCCACCCTTGGCGCTCGCTTGCCGCCAGCGAAAAAAATAGGTCGAAAGCCGGCGGTTGAAAATGCCCGCAGCCTCCGCACGAAGCGGCGATGCGCTGGAACCGGCACTCAAGGATCCCTAAAATAACTCAATAATAACAATCGATTATAGAAACACATCGGCCCGACGCCGAAGCTGCCCACGCGATCCCCAGCGCGCCCGTGTCCGGTTTCGCCCTCGGTGTGGCATCGCGGACACACTGCGCGGGCGGGCGTTGCGCCGCGCTCAGGCGAGAAAGCGGTCGGCGGTTTCCGGCGTCGGCACGAAGCAACTCTCGCGCTTGCCGAACCAGCGATAGCGGCGCCGCGCGACGAAGCGGTAGACGGCATCGCGCATGAAGCGCGGCACGGCGTAGAAGACGGCGACGAGCCGCCACCAGCCGCCGAGGCGCGTGAGGATGCGCAGAGCCGCGGTCGAGTCGCTATAGGCGCGCTCGCCCTCGACCAGCAGGAACGACACCGGGTCATCCGGGTCGATGCCATGCCCGATCAGGAGCCGACGGCCCGGCGCCGACTGCATCGTGGCGAAGCGGAAACGCCGCGCGCGATCGCGCGCGAGGAGGAACCGCACCCAGCCGCTGCAGAACACGCAGACGCCGTCGAAGACGACGGTGGCGGGCATTGCAGCGCGATCGGTCGCCGCAACCATGGACCGTGCCGATGCCGATAAGGGCCTAAAAAGCCGACCCCAGAGACATGTGGGCTTCGCTCGGCATTTCCAGGCCTTTCCACACTGTTCGAGCCGGCTATCGGACTTTCCAGGCTTTCTTGCGCGGCCCGATTTCCTTCGTCTTTCCGAACCGATCGAGCTCGCAGGCCCGGCCAGGCACCTGATTTTTGCCCGGCTCCAGCCACGGCGCGACGCTGCGAGAGCGCGCCATAAGGCGCGCGCCCCCAACTTGCGTCCGGGCAAAAAAAAAGAGGGCCCGATCCTCTCCGAAAAGAGGATCCGGCCCCAGAGTATCGACCGGTCGCCAGCTGCGGGATGCTGGCGGACGCTCTCCCGAAAACGTCGCTACAGGAGGCACACGATGTCGGCCCAGCCGTCCTGGCGGAAGCGGCTGGTGCCGTAGACCCTCTGGCACACGACTTGGCCGTAGATCTTGTATTTCGTGAAGTACTTCGCGTCGTTTGGGCGGCTGGCATTCCGCGTGTAGCAGTGCAGCCCCATCTGGCGGTCCGATGCCCATTCCGGTGCGCGAAATTCAGAGCGGCAGAACTGCGTCAGTTGGGCGCCGTTGACGCGTTTTTCGACCGGCTGCCTGCCCGCCGTGCACACGACCTTGAGCGAGCCGTGATACACATAAGTCCCGGGCGAACCCGTCAGGCGGCAGGCCGAAGCCAGGTCGATGCGATGCCACCTGTTGCGCGGATCGCGCGGGTTCTGCACACAGTATTTCTCGGGTTCGTAGACGAACGGCCGCGAGCCCGGGTGGTTGCGCGCGCAGTACTGCGCATAAGCCGGCTCGTGCGAGTTGGCCTGAGCTTCGGAAACAAGCAGGCCAATAGCCCCCGCGAACGCGGCGGCCGCGAGTATGCGATGCGTTTTCAATCAGTCCTCCCTCGAGGTGCGGCGCCGCGCGGCCGCGGCTACGGCGGTTCGTGCAATCAAACCGCGATTCTTCTCGCTTAGGCGATGCGCTGACGGTGTGGCAACTAGGCCGACCGGCCTAGCGACCGTGCTGAACGAGCACCCGGCTCTGCGGGAAGGTGCTATCCTGCGCCGGTACCGGGCATCGCGGGGCAGGCGGGAGCGTGATGAAACCGTTCGCAGGAGCACTGGCCGCGCTTGCGGCTGCCGTTTGGGCGGCCTCGGCGCAGGCGGAAGCGGTTCCCGCCTATCCGACCGTCGCGCTGCCGCCGTCGATCGCGGCGGCGCCGCGTTTCCTCGGCCGCTCGGTCTTGCGCGCGCAGACCGACGACCGCGAGATCGCGGTCGTGGCGGCGGCGATCCGCCCCGACGGCTCGGCGGTTTTCGTGCTGCACGAGGGCGCCGGCGCGCCGGGCCGGCCGGTAAAGGTCATCCATATCGCGACGCGGCCGGATGGCAGCGTGCTCGGGAGCCGCGACCTTGCGCTCGACTTCCAGGAGCAGCCGCTGCTGCTGGAAGTCGAGCGCAAGGTCGCGGCTCCCGAGCACGCTGCCATCCGGCCGCGTCGCGATATGGA
>SBBV01000250.1 GCA_005240015.1 Candidatus Odyssella thessalonicensis
CTTTCTGCTTGTCGAGCAGCTTGCGCTTGCGCGTCACGTCGCCGCCGTAGCATTTGGCGGTCACGTCCTTCCGCATCGCGGATAGCGTTTCGCGGGCGATGATCTTGCCGCCGATGGCGGCCTGGATCGGCACGGCGAAGAGCTGGCGCGGGATCAGGTCCTTCAGGCGCTCGCAGACCTGGCGCCCGCGCGCTTCGGCCGAGGTGCGCGTGACGAGCATCGAGAGCGCGTCGACCTCCTCGCCGTTGACGAGGATGTTGACCTTGACGAGATCGCCGGGGCGATAGCCCTCGATGTGGTAGTCGAAGCTCGCATAGCCGCGCGAGACGCTCTTCAGGCGGTCGTAGAAATCGTAGACCACCTCGTTGAGCGGCAGCTTGTAGACCAGCATCGCGCGCGAGCCGACCCAGGTGAGATCGACCTGCTCGCCGCGCCGCTCGGTGCAGAGATTGATGACGGCGCCCAAGTAATCTCCGGGCACGAACACGGTCGCCTTGATCCACGGCTCCTCGATCCGGGCGATGCGCGTCACGTCCGGCATGTCGACCGGATTGTAGAGCTCCATCACCTCGCCGTTGGTGAGATAGAGCTTGTAGACGACCGAGGGCGCCGTGGTGATGAGGTCGAGATCGAATTCGCGCGCCAGGCGCTCGCGCACGATCTCGAGATGGAGCAGCCCCAGGAAGCCGCAGCGGAAGCCGAAGCCGAGCGCCGTCGAATTCTCGGGCTCGTAGTGGAACGAGCTGTCGTTCAACGCCAGCTTCTGCAGCGATTCGCGCAGATGCTCGAACTCGGCCGAGTCGGTCGGGAAGAAGCCGCAGAAGACGACCGGCAGCGAGGGCTTGAAGCCGGGCAGCGGCGCCTCGGTGCGGCGGCGGTCCTCGGTCAAGGTGTCGCCGACCTTGCAGTCCTGCACCGTCTTGATGTTGGCGATGACGAAGCCGACGTCGCCGGGGCCGAGCTCGTCCATGGTCTGGCGCTTCGGCGTGAACACGCCCACCTGCTCCACCTCGTAGACGCCGTTGGTCGCCAGCATGCGGATCTTGACGCCCTTCCGGATGCGGCCGTCGAACACGCGCACCAGGATCACGACGCCGACATAGGAGTCGTACCAGCTGTCGACGAGCAGGGCTTTCAACGCCGCCGCGGCGTCGCCCTTGGGCGGCGGCATGCGGTGGACGATCGCCTCCAGCACCTGGTCAACGTTGAGGCCGGTCTTGGCCGAGATCAGCACCGCGTCCTTGGCGTCGAGGCCGATCACGTCCTCGATCTGCTGCTTCACGCGATCGGGCTCGGCGGCGGGGAGGTCGATCTTGTTGACGACCGGCACGATCTCGAGGTTCGCGTCGAGCGCCATGTAGACGTTGGCAAGCGTCTGCGCTTCGACGCCCTGCGAGGCGTCGACGACGAGCAGCGCCCCCTCGCAGGCGGCGAGCGAGCGGCTCACCTCGTAGGAGAAGTCGACGTGGCCGGGCGTGTCCATGAGGTTGAGCTCGTAGACCTCGCCGTTCCTGGCCTTGTAGTCGAGGCGCACGGTCTGCGCCTTGATCGTGATGCCGCGCTCGCGCTCCAAATCCATCGAGTCGAGCACCTGGTCGCGCATCTCGCGGTCGGTCAAGCCCCCGCACGCCTGGATCAGGCGGTCGGCGAGCGTCGACTTGCCGTGGTCGATATGCGCGATGATCGAGAAATTGCGGATATGCGCGAGGTCGGTCATGTCCGGCTTCGGCGCCGAGCTAAGCTGCGGTTGTTCCTGGAAAATCGGGCCGAGCCTATAGCATTTGGGGCGCCCCCACGCCATGGGCAAGGCGCCGCAAGTAAGTACTCGGGGAACAGGAGCCAGGGAGCCGGGGAGAAGGAAGAAAGTGAACCACAGAGGGCACGGAGGACACGAAGAAAAAATGGATTGCGCGCGAAGGCGCGCGCGAAAAATTCCCTCCCCCGCGAATACCGGGGGAGGCCAGGTGGACAACGAGCCCCGTGCTCGGAGGCCGCGCACGGCTTCAACACAGGAAAAATGATCAAACGCTCTGCAGCGGCCTGACCCCCATCCAACTTTCCCCGACAGCCCGCCTAAGGCCGGCCTTACAGCAGAATCGCGCTTTGCGCGATTCTGCCTGAAGCTCGGGCTTCGCCCGAGCGTCCGCAAGCGGGGGGAGGCTTTGCTTCGCGCGCGTCTTCGCGCGCAATCCTTGCTACTTGGTGCCTTGGTGTCTTGGTGGTGAGCCTTCCTTCTCCCCTTCTCCCCGGCTCCCTGTTGATCTTCGCTGCCACCGGTACGACACTGGCCGGAAGAAAGAGACATGCGGGAGGAACACCATGCTGCGAGTTGTGACGGCATCGCTCGCCCTCGCCTTCTCGGCCGGCGCCGCGCTGGCGCAGAGCGTCGGCATGGCGACGTCGAGCCCGGGCTCGATCTACCACTCGTCCGGCTCGGCCATCGCCAAGGTGGCGCGCGAGAAGGGCGGCGTGAACGTCATCGTCCAGCCCTTCACCAGCCCCAACGTGCACATCCCCGTGGTCGACGGCGGCGAGGTGGAGTTCGGCCTCGCCAATGTCTACGAGCTGGGCCTCGCGGTCACCGGCGCGGAGCACTTCGCCGGCAAGCCGCACAAGAACCTGCGCGCGGTGTTCATCATGTACCCGCTGCGCACGGCGATCTTCGTCAAGAAGGATTCCCGCTACAAGACGGTCGCCGACCTGAAGGGCGCGCGCATGCCCGACGGCTTCGCGAGCCAGAAGATCCTCCTGCCGATCATCGACGCGGCCTATGCCACCGCCGGCCTGACGCGCAAGGACATGACGCCGGTCTTGACCGCCAGCGTCGTCACGCAAGCCAACGATTTCATCGCCGGCAAGACCGAGGGCTTCGCGTTCGCGCTCGGCTCGGCCAAGGTGCAGGAGGCGAACGCGGCGGTGGGCGGCATCCGCAGCCTCCCGATGCCGAACACGCCCGAGGCGCTGGCCGCGGTCAGGAAGCACCTGCCGCTCGCCTATCTCCGCCTCGAGCAGCCGGGCCCGCGCAATCCGGGCGTGCTCGAGCCGATGCACATCATCGCCTACGACGCGCTGGTGTTCGCCGGGGCCAAGGCGCCCGACGAGGTCGTCTACGGGCTCGTGAAGGCGATGCACGAGAGCAAGGCGGAGCTCGCGCAGGCGTTCGGGCCGTTCGCGCTGTTCGAGCCCGCGCAGATGGCGAAGAAGATCGGGCCGATCGAGTATCACCCGGGCGCCATCAAGTTCTACCAAGAGAAGAACCTGTGGCCGCCGAAGGAGTAGCGCCGAACTTCCCTCCCCCGCGAACAGCGGGGGAGGTGGACCGCGCGCGCCTTCGCGCACGGGACGGAGGGGGCGAGAGTGGCGAGCCGCGGAGCGGCCGCAGCGCGGCGCGCTGGCGGCCGGCATCAGGCATTCGAGCGCGCTTTTCCGTACCCCCATCCCGACCTTCCCCCGCTATTCGCGTGGGAAGGAGGAAACCATGACCCCGCACAAGCTCAACGTCGCGCATGCCGGGGAGACGCTGCTCGTCGTGCTCGCCGCGCGCGGGATCGAGTATCTGTTCGGCAATGCGGGGACGGATTTTCCCTCGATCATCGAGGCGTTCGCGACGGCGTCGATCGAGGGCCGCGCGGTGCCGCAGCCGGTCACGGTGCCGCACGAGAACGTGGCGGTGGCGATGGCGCACGGCTTCTATCTCGCCACGCAGCGCCCGCAGGCGGTGATGGTGCACGTGAACGTCGGCACCGCCAACGCGATCTGCGGCCTGATCAACGCCGCGCGCGAGAACATCCCGCTCTTGCTGCTGGCCGGCCGCACGCCGATCACCGAGGCGGGCCGCCACGGCGGGCGCAGCGTCTACATCCACTGGGGCCAGGAGATGTTCGACCAAGCCGGCATGGTGCGCGAGCTGGTGAAGTGGGACTACGAGCTGCGCGATCCTTCGCAGGTCGAGGCCGCGATCGACCGCGCGCTCAACCTCGCCATGTCCGAGCCGCGCGGGCCCGTCTACATGACCCTGCCGCGCGAGATCCTGGCGGGCGGCGCCGGCGAGCACGAGCTGCATGCGCCGGCCTGGCGCAGTACGCCCGCGACGCCGGCGCCCGATCCGGCCGCGATCCGCCAGGCCGCCGAATGGCTCGCGGTGGCCGACAACCCGCTCCTTATTACTGCGAGCTATGGGCGCAACCCTGCCGACGTGCCGGCGCTGGCGGCGCTGGCCGAGGCCGCGGCGCTGCCGGTGATCGGCTATCGCCCGCGCTATCTCTTCCTGCCGAGCGCGCATCCGATGCATCTCGGCTACGAGCCGGGGCCGCATCTCGGCGACGCCGATCTGGTCCTTGTCGCCGACTGCGACGTGCCGTGGGTGCCGCGCCTCCACACGGTGAACCCCGGCGCGCGCATCGTGCATATCGGCGCCGATCCGCTGTTCGAGCGCTATCCGATGCGCGGCTTTCGCTGCGATCTCGCGATCGCCGGCTCGTCGCCGGCCACGCTCGAGGCGCTGCGCCGGGAATTCTCGGCAAAGAGCGACTCCGCGCGCATCGCGCGCCGCCGCGCCGCGGTGGCGAAGAAGCGCGCGGCACTCGACGAGCGCGCGCGGGCGCTGGCCGCAAGCGCGGCCAGCGCCGCGTCGCCGAACGCGGCCGCGATCATCGCGGCGTTCGAGCCGCTCGA
>SBBV01000141.1 GCA_005240015.1 Candidatus Odyssella thessalonicensis
CGAGCGCATCGTCGAACGGGCGCGCGCCGACGGCGTTGTGGAGGTGCTCGAGGCGAACGCGCGCGCCGGCTTCCTCTTCGGCGACTTCCAGTTTTCGATCGACCCCGCCTCGCCAGGCTTCCTCAGCGAGGGGATTCTCTCGTGCTATCGCCCGCTCGCGGCGCCGCGCGCGATCCCCGCGAATCAGCGCCGCCTCTCCGAGCGCGACTGGCTCGACCTGCTTACGCTCGCCCAGACCGACCGCAACGCCGCGTTCGAGCGTTACTGCGGCTACTACCTCTCGACCTCGGGACAGATCTATTGGTCCGACACGCATCAGCTTGGAACCTACGTGCCCGACTACCACGACGAGATCGACCGCCGCATCGGCGCTTCGGTTCCGGGCTCGCTGATGATCACGGAGGTCTTCGTTCCACGCCGCCGCCTTGCCGGCTATCTGGCCGAGACCGCCGACGAGTGCCGCCGCGGCGCAGTGCCGATCGTCTACGGCACGGTGCGCCTCATCGAGCGCGACGACGAGACCTTCCTGCCCTGGGCCCGCGAGAGCTACGCCTGCATCGTGTTCAACCTGCGCGTCGAGCGGAGCGGAGCCGGCGTCGAGCGCGCCAAAGCGCAGTTCCGCCGCCTCATCGACCGCGCGCTGCGCCTGGGCGGCAGCTTCTATCTCACCTATCACCGCTGGGCGACCGCCGAGCAGCTCGCGGCCGCCTACCCGCGCTTTTCCGACTTCCTCGCGGCCAAGCGCGGCTATGATCCGGCCAGCGTATTCGCGAGCGACTGGTATCGGCACTACGATGCGCTCTTTGCGCGGCGCGCGGCGGCCTGAACGGCCAACGCGGGCGAATTGAATCTGGCGCACCGCGCCCGCCCATACTATTCCTCTGCGCCTCCGGGTCGGGACGCGCTTGCGGGCTATGAGATCGGCCAATTCCATCTTCGCCAATGTCGGCACCTCGATCTTCGAGGTGATGTCGCGGCTCGCGATCGAGCACAAATCGGTGAACCTCGGCCAGGGCTTCCCCGACGGCAACGGGCCCGACGATGTGCGCGCGTTCGCGCACAAGGCGCTCGACGACCGCCCCAACCAGTATCCGCCGATGATGGGCGTTCCCGAGTTGCGCCAGGCGGTAGCCGCGCACAACAAGCGCTTCTATGGCATCGAGGCGGACTGGCAGACCGAGGTGCTGGTCACCTCGGGCGCCACCGAGGCGCTCAACGACTGCATCAACGGCCTCGTCGAGCCCGGTGACGAGGTGGTGTTGATCGAGCCGCTCTACGATTCCTATCTGCCGATCCTCAAGCGCGCCGGCGCCGTGCCGAGGCTCGTGCGGATCGCGCCGCCGAAATGGGAGCTGCCCGAGGAGCAGCTGCGCGCGGCGTTCTCGCCCAAGACCAAGTTCATCCTGCTCAACACGCCGATGAACCCGGCGGCCAAGGTGTTCACCCGCGAGGAGCTCGCGCGCATCGCGGCGCTCTGCCGCGAGTTCGACTGCTTCGCCGTCTGCGACGAGGTCTACGAGCACATCATCTTCGACGGACGGCCGCACGTGCCGCTGATGACCCTGCCCGGCATGCGCGAGCGCACGATCCGCATGGGCTCGGCCGGCAAGACATTCTCGCTCACCGGCTGGAAGGTGGGCTACTTGACCGGCCCGCGCCATCTCATCGAGCCGGTGGCGCGCTGCCACCAGTTCGTGACGTTCACGACGCCGCCCAATCTCCAGCGCGCGACCGCCTACGGCCTCGGCAAGGACGACGCCTATTTCCACGATCTCGCGGCAGGCATGCAGCGGAGCCGCGACCGCCTGCGCGCCGGGCTCGAGCGCATCGGCTTCGGCGTAGTCGATTGCCAGGGCACCTACTTCATCAGCGCGGATTTCCGCCCGCTGCTCGCGAAGGGGCCGTTGCGCGGCTTCAACGGCGACGACGTCGAGCTCTGCAAGAAGCTGACGGTCGAGGCCGGCGTCACCGCGATCCCGGTCAGCGCCTTCTACCAGAGCGACGCGCCGCGCCACTTCATCCGCTTCTCGTTCTGCAAGAAGGACGAAACGCTCGATAGCGCGATCGAGCGGATGGAGAAGTATTTCGGGCGTGTCTAGTCAGAGTAAGGAGGAGCCACCGTCTTCGAATGGCTCCTCCCGCTTCTACTCAAACTAGGTCAGCGACGGTCGAAGCCACGGCCGCCGACAGATCGTGCAAGGGCCCATACAACCGGCGAAATCACCGCACACTGGGCACCTACAGTAGTCAGGCATGATTCGCATTTGACATCCTCCTGAGGGTTGCCGCCGGGGCTCGGTGACCCCGGCGGCTGGCGCCTAGTCGTCGTTGTCTGGGACCCAGAAGAATCCCCAGTTCGACTTCTCGATGACGCCGGTTTCGGGATTGATCCGCTTCATGCGACTCTCTCTGTCTTGGCCCACCCGCAAAGCCCTGGGTGGTGTAAGGCCGTCAAAGGTCATCCTTGACGGCTCGGACCTTGCGTCTGGCTCCGATTTTTTGTCCAAACGCGGGACGCACGCGTGGCCCTCGATCACACGCGATCTAACGCGAGCCAACGCGATCTCATCGACGTTCTCTTGTTACTTGATGTCAGGTAGGCTCGCAGCCCAAGTTCCACTGCGCGTTACAGGCACGAACGATCATGGGTATCGTACGTCTTGCCTTGGGTGAGCGAATCAGAACGGCCAGGCTTGCACGTGGTTGGACGCAAGCCACTCTCGCAGATCAATTGGGCGTCGCAGAAAATTCGGTCGTCCGCTGGGAGAAAGGCATCAATTTAGCTCAAACGCGCCTAGCTCGCCTTGCCACGGTTCTAAGTCAAACTTCGGAGGAACAAACCAAGCTATTGGAAGCCCTGCTTGCGCTTTATGCTTCTTCGAAGCATCGGATCACGACACCATCTCGTTCAGCCGCAGATAGAGCATATGAATTCTATTCAAATAATCGACCGATGCTCTCTGATCTGATTTTGAAATCTCGCTACTATACCGACGCTGACCTAATCGACGATTTTCCGATTTTGAGTCGCGCCGCATGGATCCCCTCGCGGGCACTGCCCCTCGCTCAGGTCAAGCTGCATTGGCGCGCGGTATCGCCACCTCTCAGGGTTCCCCGGTTCGCGCATCATCGCTCTTTTGCCGATTACAAGAACCATCGCCGTGAGCGTGTAGAGAACAACTACTGCTATCGCCTCCTCGAAGTGGTCTGTGATGGCAGAGCCCCAAGTTTCACATTTGGCCCCTCTCGCTACTCCGACTACATCAATACGGGCGAGAGGCTTGGCTATGAACTCGCGCAATGGTGCCTTCGCAAGGAGAATAAACAGGAGGGTGATCTTGCGATTCGTCTTCGGATGCAAAGGCAAGAATTGCCGATGCGATATGCGCAAATGCCGTTTGATGAGATGTCAAAGTTCTGTGCGGGAAGCGGAACAACGACGCTCGCACTACACCTTTATTACCCACCCGCGAACGGTAGGCACGTTGTATTTATTCAAGACCGACTTGGAAAAGAGGTTGCTGAGGGTCGCAATAGTCTGCATTTGGTCCCTACCGGGACGTTCCAACCAGACGGCACTGAGAACCTCCATCATCCTCGGGATTTTTCCTTAACCCGTACAGTAATGCGGGAATTCGCCGAGGAATTCTTGGGTAAGGAAGAATTTCAAGAGATGACGCGCCATTCTTATGACTTTACTCAGGACGAGCGTCTGCAACCCTTTCTCCAAGCAATGAAGCAAGGTCACATTCGTCTCTGGTGGCTCGGATTTGGCCTCGACGCCCTCACAAAGAAGGCAGAGTTTTTGACAGCGATGGTCATTGATTGGCGGCACCTTGGAAGCGTGTCAGGGATGAACACGGCAGGCAATTGGGAGGGCACAAACATTGAAGTCGACGTAGCAACAAGCCTGAATCATCTCGCCGAAAATGAGCCGCGACTATTCCCAGCCAGTGTAGCTTGCTGTCGGTTGGGTTTGCGCCAACTGGATGCACTGCTTAAACCGCATCGTGTATCCTTAAAGTAGTCGAGCATGGCGCACCGCAATTCCGGTGAGCGCCTTCTAACTTAGCGACGCACCGGGGCCACTTGATCCGCTTCTCGTTCTGTTAGAGGGATGAGACGCTGGATAGCGGGATTGAGAGAATGGTGAAATACGTCGGCGCGGCCTGATTGCCTCCACCACCGTGAACCAGGCGCAAGAACCAATGGCCAATAAATCAGCAAGGCGTCACAGAGGCGCAAAGAAACCGATCCCAGATGTCCAAGACGATCGGCGGGAGCGTCGCCTTCTCAACCATCCGCGCTTCAGAGCGCATCTCGAGGTGTGATGCCAGATCTTTTGCAGGGGGAAGGCGAATGAGCGGATGGTTCTGTCCTCTGGGGCTTGCGAGCCTCGCGGTGATCGCGAGCGTCGGAACCGCTTTGGCGCAGGCGCCCGATATCGCCGCGATGTGCAAGGACCGCAAGCCCTGCGCGCTCGTGAAAGCCAGCCCTGCCGGCGCGGACGCGCAGGGGCGCGCGCTCACGGTGATCGAGCTCAATCTCGGCAAGAAGAACCCCGACAATGCGAGCGGCGACGAGCGCTTCGATTGCAACCCCTATCGCCGCGAGTTCTGGCTGCGCATCGCCGGCATTGCCGCGCCGCGGCGCATTCTCGCGCTCTGCAACGACGGCTATGGCGCCTCGGGCGTGGGCGAGGACGACATCAAGATCGGCCCCAACCGCCTCATCCACAGCCAGCACGGCGGCTCGGCCTGGCGCTGGAACAACGGCCGCACGATCCAGCTTTCGCCCATGCGCGTGCTCGCGGAGGAGAGCTGCTCGTTCCACAACGTCAATATCGGCTACTCGTTCATGCGCTGGGATTGGCAGCGGCTGGCTGGCGAACGGCGCTGGTTTCCGCAGGCGTGCAGGGACAACGATCCGCGCGCCGAGGAGGGCAAGCGGCCCGATTGGTGCGACGCGGCCAAGGCGACGCACCGCCACGCGCTGATCCCGCGCTTCGACGGCGCGCTCCTCGCCGGCGCCGAGGCGCATCTCGGCAGCTGCGCCTCCGCCTTCGACGAGTCCGGGCAGCGCGGCTTCGTCATCTTCGGCAAGCCGCGCGTCGGCGGCGCCGAGTTCCGCGTGCTCATGGTCTCGGCCACCGACCTGGTCGTGACCGTGACCGACCGCGCGTTCGCGACCGGCGGCGCCAGCTGGCTCGACGACGACCACATCGAGCTGTGGCTCGGCCAGAATCACGCGGACCTCTCGTGCAGCGAGACCGAGCTCAAGCTTGCGCAATGGGCGATCGGCCTCGACGGGAAGGTGCATCACGGCGCCGGCGATCGTGCGGCTCCGCCGGAGGTGGTCGCGCGTCACGGACGCACGATCGGCGGGCGCCAGCAAGTCACGCTGCGCGTCCGGCTTCCCCCGCTCGGCGACCGCGACTATCTCCGCGCGCTCACGGTCGTGTTCAGCAAGAGCGAGGGCGGCAAGCAGGCGCGCCTGACGGCGACGAGCCCGATCAAGCGCGGCGACGACACCACCTTGAGCGGCATCTACAAAATCGACCCCAAGGCGGCGCGCTGCGCGGTGCGCAACGGGCAGCTCGATCTCATCGAGACCGGCCGCGCGGCGATCTTGGGCGAATGAGGGTCAATCGGTCGGCGCGACGAACAGGGTTTCGCGGCCGTCGTGGCGCCAGATCAGCTTGGTGTCGTCGACGAAGCGCAGCTCGCCGCTTTGCGCCTTGTCAGCGCAGGTCACCGTGAGCTCGGCGCGCAGAACCGCGAAGCGGCACGGGCCGCGGCTGGTGTTGAGCGTGCCGTCGGCGCGGAACTCGACGCGCTCGCCCGGCCGCAGCGGCGCGCCGATGCCGGATTTCGTCACGACCCAGCGGCCGAAGACCTGATCGGCCGTCACCTCGCCGGGCGGCGGCACGCCGCAGCAAAGCGGTTTCCGCGTTTCTTCATCGGCCGGACGCGGATCGTCCGCTTTGGCTGCGCCGATACCTAGAGCGAGAAGGATGGCTGCGCATGCGGAGACGCGCGCAATCCCCAGGGGAGCGCGCCGCCATCGGCAATCGACCGTCCCGCTCTCCATCTCCCGTCCTCTCACGCAGTTTATTGACGCGTGGACCGCGTTTCCGGTTCCGTCACGATGCAAGCGCGGGGATACGGCCAAGGGCCTGCGACAGCACCGTTGCTTTCCGCCGGGGCCGGCTTCATATTTCCGTAACGCCCCTGGGGGGAGCCGCAAGGCTGAGAGGTCTCAGACGCACGGGAAGCGTGCGCCGCCGAAGGCGGACCGAGACGACCCCTCGAACCTGATCCGGTTGATACCGGCGGAGGGACAGGCGAGGCATGGTCACCACCGGCGCGCAAGCGCCCTCGATCCCGACATTTCCGGTTCCGCCCTTCGGCATAAGGGTGCACGCCGCCGGCTTGGACTATGGCGGCGCGCCGCTGTTCGAGGCGCTCGATCTCGAGCTCGAGCCGGCGTCGTGGACCTGCCTGCTTGGGCCGAGCGGCGTCGGCAAGACGAGCCTGCTTCGCCTCATCGCCGGCCTCCTCGAGCCATGGCCCGGCAGCCGCATCGAATGCAGCGACGGCGCCCCGCTCGGGGGCCGCATCGCGTACATGGCGCAGCAGGATCTGCTGCTGCCGTGGCTCAGCGCGCTCGACAACGTGATGCTCGGCGCGCGCCTCCGGCGCCAGCCGGTCGACGCCGCGGCGCGCGAACGGGCACGCTGGCTGCTGGAGCGCGTGGGTCTCGACGGCAAGCGCACCGCGCTGCCGGCGGCGCTTTCCGGCGGGCAGCGCCAGCGCGTGGCGATCGCGCGCACGCTCTACGAGGCGCGGCCGCTCGTGCTGATGGACGAGCCGTTCTCGGCACTCGACGCGATCACGCGCCACGAGCTGCAGGCGCTCGCTGCCGAGCTCCTGCGTGGCGCGACCGTGCTGCACGTCACGCACGACCCCTGGGAGGCGCTGCGCGTTGCAAACCATCTCTACGTCATGGCCGGCGCGCCGGCGCGGCTCGGCGCGGCCATCGTGCTGCCGGGAACGCCGCCGCGCGACGTGAGCGCACCCGGGCTGGCGGCGCGTCACAGCGAGCTCCTGGCGCTGCTCGCCGGCGGC
>SBBV01000150.1 GCA_005240015.1 Candidatus Odyssella thessalonicensis
ATTGCTTTGAGCATCGAGACGAGCCCGCCCTTGGTGGCGGCGTAGTGCTCGTTGCGCGCTCGGGTGCAGCGCGCAACGAGCACTACGCCGCCACCAAGGGCGGGCTCGTCTCGATGCTCAAAGCAATGGCGGTCGAGTTCGCGCGCTACGGCATCACGGCCAACGCGATCCTGCCCGGCTGGATCGAAACCGAAATGACGGCCGACACGTTTGGCCACGAGAAGTTCGCCGCCAACGTGATGCCGCGCATCCCGGTCAGGCGCTGGGGCAAGCCCGCCGATTTCGGCGGCATCGCCGTCTATCTCGCCAGCGACGCCAGCGCCTATCACACCGGCGACGAGATCCTCATCGACGGCGGATATTGGGTGTTCTAACCCCTCGCCCGGGGCGACGGGCAATCACTCCGCGGCCTTCGCCGCCGCGCTCTCGCCCAAGTGGCGCAGCTTCGGCATCACTTCCTTGGCGAACATCTCGATGCTCTTGCGCACGAGGTGGTCGGGGAGGGTGCCGAACTGGACCATCGTCACCAGCACCTTGAAGCCGCTTCGCGCATGCGCCTCCTCGATCTTGCGCCGCACCGTCTCCGGGCTGCCGACGGCGAAGGTGCCCTTCTCGAGGATGTCCTTCATCGTCTGCTTGACGGTGGTCATTCCCTTCTTGGTCGAGAGAATCGCCTTGAGCGAATTGATCGAGGTGTAGCCGGGCGGCAGCAGCATCTCGAGCGGCATGTAGAGGAAGTTGTTGAAGAGAGCCTCGATGTGCTGCGCCGATTCCTTGATCGCGATCTCGTCGCTTTCGGCGACGTAGACGGGCACGGCCCAACCGAGCTGCGATCCGTCGGCCTCGTAGCCGTACTTGCGCGCCTGCTGCTTGTAGATCTCGTGAAAGCGCAAGACCGATTCGATCGGGCTGAAGGTGATGATGAACGGGTATTTGCGCTTGGGATCCGCCGCCCATTCGATCGTCTCGGCCGAGCCCTGCGAGGGAATCCACACCGGCGGGTGCGGGCGCTGCACCGGCCGTGGCCAGGTGTTGACGTATTTGAAGTTGTATTGCTCGCCCTCGAACTCGAACGGCCCCGGCTCGGTCCAGGCGCGGACGATGAGGTCGTGCGCCTCATGAAAGCGGTCGTGCGAGTAGATGGGGTTCACGCCCGACGCGTGGTACTCGCAGCCGATGCCGCGCACGAAGCCCGCCACGATGCGGCCGTGCGAGAGGTTGTCGAGCATCGCGTATTCTTCGGCGACCGTGAGCGGGTTGTTGAGCAGCGGCAGCGCGCGGCCGATGATCGGGATGCGCGTCCTCATGCCGCGCGTGCGGTCGATCAGGATGCTGGCGATGAGGTTCGGCGCCGGCATCAGCCCGTAGGCGGTCTGGTGGTGCTCGTTGACGCACACGCCGTCGAAGCCGAGCTTCGCCGCCAAGACGAGCTGATCGAGGTACTCCTGATAGAGATCCGCGCCCTTGCCGGGGTCGTAGAGCCGATTCGGCAGCACCGACCAGTAGGAGCGGTGCTTGTTCGCCTCCGCCAGATCGAGATGGCGGTATGGCATCAGGTGGAACGCATGGAACTTCATGGCGCCAGCTCGCGGATGAAGGAGCGGATCGCGCTCGCGACCTGGTCGGGCCGCTCGACATGCGGAAGGTGCCCGCAGGCCGGGATCGGCAGCAACCGCGCTCTCGGCAGCTTCTTGAGCCACGCCTGCGCGTACGCCGCGGGCAAAAGCTTGTCCTCATTGCCCCAGACCAGCTGAACGGGGATCTTGATGCGGTGCAGCCAGCGCTCGAGGTCGGGGTTGAACAGCCGCGGCTGCCAGGCAAGGCGCGCGAACGCGAAACGATTCTTGATCTGGAGATCGGCGGATTCGGGCGTGACCGGCGTCGCGAGCATGCGATCCGCGAAGGATTGGTCGTAATAGAGGTTGCGCGCGTGCTCTTCGGGCGACCAGATGAAGGGATCGCCCGCCGGCACGCCGGCCACGCGCACGCCGGCGGGTGCGATCAGGGTGAGCGTCTTGAACAGCGCGCTGTCGCGCACCGCAGCTTCCGCGGCGATCCAGCCGCCCAGCGATGTGCCGACCACGTGCAGCCGGCCGAGCGCCAGGGTCTCGATCAGATCAAGATAGTAAAGCGCGGCGTCGCCGATGTTCTTGAGCCAGGGCGGGGTGTCGGATTGTCCGAATCCCGGATGGTCGGGCACCAACAGATCGAAGCTCTCGGCGAGCTTGTCGAAAAACGGCAGCCACACCGGCACCCCGCCGGCGCCATGCAGAAACAGCAGCGGCGGACCCTTGCCAGCGCGGCGGAGATGGATGCGCGCGCCAAGGATGGTGAAGGTTTCGGATTTGGGTGAGGTCATGTCGGCCTTCTCAGTTCCCCTCGCCCTCGGGCGAGGGGTTAGATCCGCTTCTCCGCCGGGCACTTTTCGGCGTAGGAATCCGGCGCTTCCACGATCTTCTCGATCCCCTTGAAGAAGGGCTTGCCGTCGGCCCCCTTGACCACTTCGAGTTTCCAGATCGGCTGGATCGGGAAGCCGTTGCTGTTGAACCTGAGGTCGCCGCGCACCGATTCGAACGGGCCCTTGCGGATCGCGCGCGCGATCCGCAAGGGCCCGTTCGAATCGGTGCGCGGCGAC
>SBBV01000593.1 GCA_005240015.1 Candidatus Odyssella thessalonicensis
ACGCGCGCGGCAAGGCCCGGATCGACATAGATCGTCGTGTCGGGCTGCTCCAGCACCGCGGGCCCGGCGATTGGCGCGACACGCCCGTCTTCGCGCGCCTCGACCTTCCTGCCGGCGCCGCCATCGCCGGGCCCGCGGTGCTGGAGCAGCCCGACACGACGATCTATGTCGATCCGGGCCTTGCCGCGCGCGTCGATGCGCTCGGGAACGTGATCCTGGAGCGCGCGCGGTGATGCTGCGGCTGCCCTCTCCTCCCCTTCGCCGCAAGCGCGGCGAATGGGCCCCTCCTCTCCCCAAGGGAGAGGGAAAAAGACTGTGCGCAAATTCTTCTCTCTCCCACGAAGTGGAAGAGAAGGGGCCCATCGCGCCTTTGCGCGATGGGAAGTGAGGGCCGGCCGTGTCAATTGATTTGAAGCGCCTCAATCCGCAGACGACCGCGCTGATGCTCGTCGATCTGCAGAACGACTTCCTCCATCCGCGCGGCGCCTATGGCCGTGCGGGCTGCACCGCGCCCGCGCTGGCTGCGCTGGCGCCGCGTGTGGCCGAGGTCGCGCGCGCGGGGCGCGCCTGGGGCGGATGGACCGTGGCGACGCTGTTCACGCTGGTGCCGGGCCGCAACGGCGAGCCGTTCATCGCGCCGCATTTGAAGGCGCTGCGTCCGTTCCTGGCCAAAGGCGACTTCGTGCCCGGAGGCTGGGGCCAGGATGTGATCGACGAGCTGAAGCCCGTCGACTTCGCCGTGGAAAAGATCGCCTACTCCGCGTTCCACCAATCGCGGCTCGAATTCGTGCTGCGCAAGGCCGGGGTCACGACGCTGGTCTTCACCGGCATCGTCACCAATGGCGGCGTGGCCTCGACCTTGCGCCACGCGCATGTGCTGGAGTTCGAAACCCTGCTCCTTTCGGACGGCTGCGCAGCGTTCAAGCCCGAGGTGCACGAGACAACGGTGGCCGCGCTCTCGGCGATCTCGCCGGTCGCGACCTGCGCCGCGTTCATGGCCGCGATCGCCCGCCAATGACGACGCTGCAGGCCAGGCCCGACGATCTTGCGCGCGGCATCGCCTTCGCGGTGGCGTCGATGTTCCAGTTCGCAGTCATGGACGCGATCTCGCGCGTGCTGACGCGCGACATGGGCCTCTCGATCGCGCAGATCCTGTGGGTGCGGTTCCTCATCTTCTTCCTGTTCGCGCTCGCGATCGTGGGCCCGCGCCGGTTCGTGCCGTCTTTCCGCTCGGCGGTGCCGCGCATCCAGCTGCTGCGTGCGGTGGCGCTGATCTTCGAGATCGGGATCTTCATCCTCGCTTTCCGCTATCTGCCGATCGGCGACGTGCATGCGGTGGCGGCGGCGGCGCCGCTGATCGTGCTCGTGCTCTCGGCCATCATGCTGAACGAGCGCGTGACGCTCGCGATCTGGTTCGCGGTCGTCGTCGGCATGATCGGCGTCATCATCGTGGTGCGGCCGGGCATGCGCGATTTCAGCTGGTTCCACGCGATCCCCGTCATTGGCGCCGTGAGCTGGGGCTTCTACCAGACGCTCGTGCGCATGGTCGGCCGGCGCGACTCGGCGGATACGACGCTCGTCTACACCGTCGTCATCGGCTTGGCGCTCACCACCTGCGTGGGGCCGTTCTTCTGGAACGCGCCGAGCCTCGCCGGCTGGGGCTTGCTGCTGCTCTCGGGCCTGCTCGGCGCCGGCGCGCATCTGGCGCTGATCAAGGCCTACGAAGCCTGCTCGGCGCCGCGCCTGCAGCCCTACGGCTACACGCTCGTCCTGTGGGCGATTTTGGTGGGCTTTGTCGGCCTCGGCGAGTTCCCCGACGCCTGGACCATCGCCGGCGCCGCCATCATCGTCGGCGCGGGGGTGTTCGCGCTGCTGCGCGAGCGCGCGCTCGTGGCCCGCGCCACGCCGGCGACCCCGCCCGAGCCCGTTTGACCCTGCAACCATCGCGGCTAGACTGCGACCGACGGCAAGAATGATGACTCGACGGCAAAAAGGGGGCAGACCCATATCCTACGTTCGACGGCGAGACCTCGAAGGGGCCTACGCTGAAAAGGGGTCTGGCCCCGGCTTGCCCACCGCTCCTTGCGCGAGGCCGTTGGCATGATCTCGGTCGAGCACATCTCCATGTCGTTCGGCGGCATCCGCGCCGTCCAGGACTGCTCGCTGGAAGTCGAAGAGGGCTCGATCACCGGTCTCATCGGGCCCAACGGCGCCGGCAAGACGACGCTCTTCAACATCATCGCCGGGCTCTATCGGCCGACCACCGGCCGCGTGCTGCTCGACGGCTACGACGTGACCGGCCGCAAGCCGCACCAGCTGTTCCACATGGGGCTCGCGCGCACCTTCCAGATCCCGCAGGAATTCTCGAACATGCCGGTGATCGAGAACCTGATGCTGGTGCCGGCCGGCCAGTCGGGCGAGAAGCTGCTGCGCGCCTGCTTCACCTGGGGCCGTGTGCGCGCCGAGGAGGCGACGCTCAGGAAGCGCGCCGAGGATGTCATCGATTTCCTCCGCCTCGGGCCGGTCAAATACGAGCGCGCCGGCAACCTCTCGGGCGGGCAGAAGAAGCTGCTCGAGCTCGGCCGCGTGATGATGGCCGAGCCCAAGGTCGTGCTGCTCGACGAGGCCGGCGCCGGCGTCAACCGCACGCTGATGGCGGAGCTCGCCGCCGACATCGAGCGGCTCAACCGCGAGCGCAACTACACGTTCTTCGTGATCGAGCACGACATGGACCTGATCGCGCGGCTCTGCGATCCGGTCATCGTCATGGCCGCCGGCCGCGTGCTGACCCAGGGCAAGATGGCGGACATCCGCAAGGACGCGCGCGTGATCGAGGCCTATTTCGGCGGCGCCGCCCGCACCGAGGCCGCCTAGATGCTCGTGGCGGAACGCCTGGTGGGGGGCTATGGCGGCGCCGACATCCTGAAAGGCGTCTCGGTGCGCCTCGACGCCGGCGAGATCGTCGTCATCGTCGGGCCCAACGGCGCGGGCAAGTCCACGGTGATGAAGGCCGTGTTCGGCCTCGTCGGCCTGCGCGAGGGCCGCGTCGCCTTCGACGGCGAGGACATCACCGGCCTTGCCACCGAGCAGCGCGTGCGCCGCGGCCTCGCCTACGTGCCGCAGGAGCGCAACGTGTTCGTCTCGCTCTCCGTGCAGGAGAACCTCGAGATGGGCGCATTCGTGCGCAGCACGGTGCCGAAATCCGTCTACGACCGCGTCTACGCGCTGTTTCCGCCGCTGGCCGAGAAGCGGCGCCAGGCGGCGGGCGAGCTCTCCGGCGGCCAGCGCCAGATGCTCGCGGTCGGGCGCGCGCTCATGGTCGAGCCCAAGCTCCTGCTGCTCGACGAGCCCACCGCCGGCCTCTCGCCGCGCGCGATGGACGATATCTTCGGCTGCATCCGCGCGATCAACCGCGAGGGCATCGGCATCCTGATGGTGGAGCAGAACGCCAAGCAGGCGCTCGGCCTCGCTCATCGCGGCTACGTGCTCGCCACGGGCGAGAACCGCTTCACCGATACCGGCCCGGCACTGCTCGCCAACCGCGAGGTGGCGGAGTCGTTCCTGGGCGGCGGCGTTCCATGATCGACTTCATCAACCACTACCTCATCCCGGGCCTCGTGCTCGGCAGCATCTACGCGCTGGGCGCCATCGGCGTCTCGATGATCTATTCCATCCTGCGCTTCGCGCATTTCGCGCACGGCGATCTCATGACCTTCGGCGCCTATGTCGCCTATGCCGTGGTCGTGGGCTCCGGCTGGACGCCGCTCGCCGCGATGCCGTTCGCGATCCTCGGCACCTGTCTCGTCGCGCTGCTCATCGACTGGCTCGCCTACAAGCCGTTTCGGAAGTCGCGGCCGATCGTCGTCGTCATCGCGTCGTTCGGCGTGGCGCTGATGATTCGTGCCGCCATCATGCTGATCTGGGGCGTGCAGCCCGAGCCCTATGTCGAGGGCATCCAGACGCCGATCGAGGTCCTCGAGCCGTTCCGTGTCCTCGAAAAGCACATCGTCATCGTCGGCACGGCGATCGTGCTGGTCGCCGCGATGCACCTGCTTCTCACGCGCACCAAGATCGGCAAGGCGATGCGTGCGATGAGCGACGACGCCGACTTGGCGCGCGTCACCGGCATCGGCACCGAGCGGGTCATCGTGTGGACCTGGCTCGTGGGCGCGGTGCTGGCGGCGGCGGCCGGCGTGCTCACCGGCATCGACACGCTGGTGAAGCCCTATATGGGCTGGGACCTGCTGCTGCCGCTGTTCGCCGCGGCGATCCTCGGCGGGCTCGGCCGGCCCTATGGCGCGATCCTCGGCGGCCTCGTCATCGGCATGATCGAGGAGCTCTCGAGCTGGCCCTCGCCGACGGATCTCTCGGTTCTCGGCGTGTCGCTGCTCACGCGCGACGTGCCGCTGGTCTCACCCGGCTACAAGACCGGCATCGCCTTCGCAATCCTGATCATCATGCTGATCTGGCGCCCGCAGGGGCTGCTGCGCGGCAGAGTGCTCTGAGGAAAACATGGAACTCGGCGGCCTCCTCCTCTACTTCACCGCGCTGGTCACCGTCGGCGGCATCTACGCGGTGATGGCGCTCGGCCTCAATCTCAATTGGGGCCTCACCGGCCTCTTCAACGTCGGCATCGCCGGCTTCTTCGCCGTCGGCGCCTACACCTCGGCGCTGCTCACCACGCCGCCGCTGAAAGGCGTCGGCAGCGGCGCCGGCGGGCTGGGCTGGCCGATGCCGATCGGCTGGCTCGCGGCGGTGGCGCTGGCGGCGGCCGCGGCTTGGGCGATCGGGCGCATC
>SBBV01000033.1 GCA_005240015.1 Candidatus Odyssella thessalonicensis
GAGCTGCCCCGGCCCCCTCCCCCCTTCCGTGTAGACAAACGTAGACGTTCGTAGACATTCGCGGGGCATTTCGGGGCACGCGCCGGGCCTCGGCCGCGCCTCTGGCCCAAGCGACCACGGCCGAGCCTTCTGCCGCTCACGCACCCTTGGCTTTCCTTGGCTTTTATTGGCTTTCCTTGGCTTTTCCGGCGCTCGAAAGCCAAGGAAAGCCAAGGTGCAGCGGCGCAAAGCCAAGCCCGGCCTTGGCTTTTGTTGGCTTTCCTTGGCTTCGCAAGCGGCCCAGCCAAAAATGCGTGTGGCCGTCGCTTTGCGCGGCCCGCATTCGATATCGAGATTCACCTGTCCAAAGAGCCGCGCAAGGCGGCAAGGCCCGCCGGGCGCCGACCTTCCGGCCGGCGCGCGGCAGCGAAAGGGCAACCTAGACGAGCAGAGAATTGCGGCGGATTTATGTTCTTGTTATGTTCTCGCGACTCGTCGCGGTGACGGCGACATCGAGCAGCGCCGCGAACACGGGCTGTCCGCCTTGATGTTCGCTACTGCACGCCGCGCTGCGCGAGCTTGGCCGCCACGCCGGGATCGAGCTTCGTCGCGGCGGCGATGTCGGCCGCGGCGCGGGCGGCATCGCCCTTCTTCGCCACGCGATGCCGCGGCCGTAGAGGGCCGAAGCAGCGCCGGCGGGCGGGTCGGGAGCCGCCCGATCGTAGTCGGCGATGGCGAGATCGTACTGGCCGAGGCGGTGATAGGCGAAGCCGCGCGCCTCGTAGGCGAGGCCGAGGCCCCGCTCGAGGGCCACGGCGGCGGTGAATGCCTGGACGGCGTCGGCGAATCGGCCCAGCGAGTAGAGCGCGGTGCCGCGGTTGTGGTGGGCGAGCGCGTTGCGCGGATTGAGCCTGAGCGCCTCGTCCTGGTCGCGGAGCGCGGCGTCGTATTGGCGCAGGAAGCGGTAATGCTTGCCGCGGTTGGAATGGAGCACCGAGAGATCGAGCTTGCCGTAGCGGCCCGAGGCGATGAGGCGCGTGCAGGCCGCGATCGCCTGGCGCCGATCCTGGCCTTCGAGGCAGAGCCGCTCGTCGCCCGTCTGCGCCTGGGCCGCGCCGGCGCCGGCAAGAGCCGCCATCGCCAAGAGTGCCGACAACACGATGCCACGCATTGCCCTCGCTCCACTTTCGCGCGATTAGAGCCAACCGCGTGCCGTTTGCCAAGCGGCGGGGCTTGATCTGCGTCAACGCCCGTCCGGCGTCCACGGCGTATGCAAAGCGCATGATGGACCGGAGTGCCGCCAGAGATTCTTGCTCGCGCCTGCTTCGCGTGGCGGGCCGGCTTGAGGTCGCCCACGGCAGGCGTCTGTGCCCGCGGCAATATAGACGACCACCGAAACGTGGTGAGATTATGTTCTTGATCTGTTCGGACATGGCCGGCCGCGGCCCGCGGCGTTCGCTGCGCGGCGCGCTCAAGCGGCGCCAAGGACTTCGGGATGCTTGCGCGCGCTCTGCAGCAACCGGAGCGCGGCGCCGGACGGCTTGCGCCGCCCCTTCTCCCAACTCACCGCCGTCACCGTGGCCACATTGAGCAGCGCCGCCACCGCGCCCTGAGGTCGCGCGGCGCCCGCCTCGAGGCTAAGCTCGCGTGCGAAGGGCGACTGGGACCGCGCGGCTCCAGCCGCGCTCTTCGCTTCCGCAAGTAAAGGGCGCGCCTGGAGGCGCGCGGTCCCACAGAATGGTCCTCTACCTCGACTCGATCCGCCCGCGCGCGCCGTTCGGCGCGTCGCAAGGATTCCCATTCTCGCTGCCGCTCGTCCGCGACATGGGCGAGCTGCGCTTCACCGCGCCCGCCACGTTCTTCGTCGGCGAGAACGGCTCGGGGAAATCGACGCTGCTCGAGGCGATCGCGGCGGGGATGAAGGCGGTGGCGATGGGCAGCCACGCGCTCGACCGCGACCCCACGCTGGCACCGGCGCGGGCGCTCGGCGCGGCGCTCGTCTTCGCGCGCAAGCGCGCGCCCAGGCGCAAGGCGTTCCTGCGCGCCGAGGACGTGTTCGGCTTCCAGAAGCGCGTCGCCGCCGAGATGGAGGAGCTCTCCGATCTCGGCGAGCACTATCGCGCGACGATGCGCGCGGGCTCCTATGGCCAGCGCCTGGCGATGGGGGTGGCCGGCGGACAGAAAGGCGCGCTCGCCGCCAGTTACGGCGCCGATCCCGACGCCGGCTCGCATGGCGAGACGTTCTTGAACCTGATGCAGAAGCGCTTGAAGCCGGGCGGGCTCTATCTGCTCGACGAGCCCGAGACGCCGCTCTCGCCGCAGCGCCAGCTGGCGCTGCTCGCGATCCTGAAGCGGGCCTTGGCCGAGGATTGCCAGCTCATCATCGCGACGCATTCGCCGATCCTGATGGCGCTCCCGGGTGCGGCGATCTGGCTGTTCGAGGGCGGCCAAATCCGCCCCGTCGCCTGGGACGAGGTCGAGCACGTGGCGCTCACACGCGCGTTCCTCGCCAATCCGCGGCGGTTCCTCGACAAGTTGTGAGCGCCAGCGGCGGGGAAAGAAGAAGATCAACCACGGAGGAGGCGGAGGACACGGAGGAAGAGGGAAGGCGCCGCGGCTCCCAGCTTCGCGGGCGCGCGGAAAGTCGAAGAAAGTCTTCCCCCCGCTTGCGTCGGCCTGTCCGGGGAATTCAACCAAGAACCAGCTTGTCGTCCCCGCGAAAGCGCAGGGCTGTCCGGGGAAATTGTCCGTTACCAACACTTGTCGTCCCCGCGAAAGCGGGGACCCAAGCAGCGGTGCCGCAGGAGCGTGCGTTCGCGACACGCGCACGTCGGCGGAGGCCTGGGTCCCCGCTTTCGCGGGGACGACAAGGTTTTCTGAGTTGCGAAACCAGAGGC
>SBBV01000216.1 GCA_005240015.1 Candidatus Odyssella thessalonicensis
GGCAACATCGTCGGCGCCGCGCAGCTGAACCGCCACATGAAGGCGCTCGCCGTGCCGTTCGCGCTTTCGACCCTGGGCGCCGTCGTGTTCGGCACGCTGATGGTTGCGGACGGCGGGCCCGCGCTACCGGGAAGCGCGCGCGGCTGGGCGATCTTCGCCGCCGCGACGCTGACCAGCCCCGCCGCGCTGATCGCGTTCTACTTCGCGCTGCCGCTCGCCGGCGCGCCGCGCAGCGCGCTCGTGATGAACGTCGAGCCCGTCACCACCCTGCTGCTGGCGGTGTGGCTCACCGGCGAGGGCATGAGCCTGCTCCAGGCTGCGGGTGCCGTGCTCATCGTCGGCGCGGTCGCCGTCACCGCCCTCGCCCGGCTGCGCGCGCGGCGCGCCTGAGCGGCGCCTCAGCGGATCATCGTGTTCGGCAGCAGCATCGCGATCTGCGGGAATGCGATCAGGATCGCGACGCAGACGATCATCGCCAGCCAGAACGGCATGATGCCGGCGAAGATCTGCCCCATCGGCACGTCGTGGGCGATGCCCTTCACCACGAAGACGTTGATGCCGACCGGCGGATCGATGAGCCCCATCTCGAGCACGATCACGACGATGATGCCGAACCAGATCGGGTCGTAGCCGAGCGCGGTCACGATCGGAAACACGATCGGCAAGGTCAGCACCAGCATGGCGAAGCCTTCGAGGAAGGTGCCGAGCAGCACGTAGACGAGCAGGATGAGCACGAGAACCGTGAGCGGCGGCAGCGCCAAGCCCACCAGGGTGCTCGAAAGATTGGCCGGGATCTGCGTCATCGCCAGGAACGGGGTGAAGACGTGGGCGCCGATCAGGATCAAGAACACGAGCGCCGTCGTGCGCACGGTATCGAGCAGCGCTTCGACGAGGCCCTTGCGCGTGAGCGTCCCGCGCGCGAGGGCGTAGAGCATGGTGAGCAGCGCACCCGCCGCCGCCGCCTCGGTTTCGGTGAAAATGCCGAGGTAGATCCCGCCGATGACGAGCACGATGATGGCGATCAGCGTGCCGCTGCGCCCCAGCGCCACGATCCGTTCCTGAAGCGAATGGCGCGGGCCGCGCGGGCCGTAGTGCGGGCGCCACGCGGTCATCAGCATGATCGTGATGATGAACAGCCCGGCGAGCAGGATGCCGGGCAGGAAGCCGGCGAGGAACAGCTTGCCGACCGACTGCTCGGTCAGGAGTGCATACACGATCATCGCCGTCGAGGGCGGGATCAGAATCCCGAGCGTGCCGCCGGCCGCGACCACGCCGGTGGCGAGGCGCGGGTCGTAGCCGTAGCGCCGCATCTCGGGCAGCGCCACCTTGCCCATGGTCGCGGCCGACGCCACCGACGAGCCCGAGACCGCGGCGAACCCGGCGCAGGCGACGACGGTGGCCGAGGCAAGTCCGCCGCGCCAATGCCCGATCCACGCATGCGCCGCGGCGAAGAAGTCGCGCGCCAGGCCCGAGCTCGAGGCGAAATTGCCCATCAGCACGAAGAGCGGGATCACGCTCAGCGTGTAGACGGCGGAATAGTCGTACGAGAATCTGCCCAATGTCTCGAGCGCGGCGTCGACGGAGTTGAGCGATGCGATGCCGACGATGCCGACCAACATCATCGCGATGCCGATCGGCATGCGCAGCGCCAGCAGCAGCAGCACGATGGCGAAGCCGATGATGCCGACGGTGGTCCCGCTCATTCGAGGCCGCCGGCCCGCGCGCTGCCCGCGGTCCCACGCCCGCGCGCCGCCCGCACCGCCTCGATCAGCAGCACCAGCGCGAACAGCGCGGCGCCGACGGCGGTGATCAGCTGGAACGGATATTTCGGGATTGCCATCATGTTGGTGGCGTCGTTCCCTCTATAGCTTCCGAGCGCATAGAGCGTCGTCCGCCACGCCACCACGGCCAGCAGCGCCGCGCCGAGCAGATGCATGAGCATGTCGACCCAGCGCAGCGCCGGGCGGTCGAGGAACTTCGCGAAGATGTCGACCGCCACGTGCGAGCCCATCAGCGCGCAATAGGGCAGACCGAACGCCACGATCACCGACATCGCGAGTTCGGTCATCTCGAAACCGCCGAGGAACTGCACCTTCAAGCGCCGCATCACGATGTCGAATGCGATCAGCACCATCAGCCCCAGCAGCGCCACGCCCGCGACGAGCGCGAGGGCGCGGAGCAGCCGGGCGAGGCCGCCTTCGATCGGCGCGTGCGCCATCGGCTAGGGCGTGCCGGCGGGATGCTTGGCGACGCCGAGCATCTTCTTGGCCGGGATGCCCTTGGCCTCCGACTCCTTGATCCAGTCGTCGACGATCGGGCGCAGCAGCTTGCCGATCTTCTCCTGCTCGGCTTTGGAGAACTCCACCACCTCGGCCTTGCCGCGCACGCTGGCGACGCCCTCGGCCGCGCGCTTGATGTACACGTCGGTGGCCTTCAAGCTGATCTCCAGGCCCGAATGCTTGTCGATCGCGGCTTTTGCCTTCGGCGAAAGACTATCGAACTTCTTCTGGTTCATCGCGATGAGGAACGAGGATCGGCCGAACAGCGGGCCGGGGATGGTGTAGCTCTTGGCGACCTCGCCGATGCGGAAATCGATGATCACCGAGAATGGCACCATCGCGCCGTCGATCGTGCCGCGGTCGAGGCCGGGATAGAGCTCGGTGATCGGCATCGCGACCGGCGTCGCCCCCATCACCGCGAGCTGACGCGCCTGCGCCGCCGAGGGCGAGCGCATGCGCAGGCCCTTGACGTCCTCGAGCGTCTTGATCGGCTTGCCGCGCGTCATCAAGCCGGCGTCTTCGGCGGCCCAGAGCGCGATCACCTTGACGCCCTGGTATTCGGGCTTGAGATAGGGATCAAGCAGCTTCCACAGCAGTTCGGTGGCGGCACGGCCATCGGGCGAAAGCCCGGGCAGCTCCACCATCTGCGTGCGCGGGAAGGCCGGCGACGTGTAGCCCGGCAGCGTGAACACCATGTCGACGACGCCGTCGACCGCCTGGCGGAAGAGCCCGGGCGGGCTGCCGCCCAGCTGCATGGATGGATAGAGCTTCGGCTTCACCTCGCCGCCCGAATCCGTCTCCACCGCCGCCATCCACGGCGTGATGATTTCGCGCGCGATGATGTGCACCGGCGGCACGAAGGTCGAGAGCCGCAGCTCGGTGCCCTGCGCCGATGCGGGCTGCGCCGAGAGCGCGAGCACGGCCAGGGCGAGCGCTCCGAGAGCGGCCTGGGTGCGAACGGAGTCCGTCATCCGATTGGCACGCATGGTTCCTCCCTTTCCTCGTAGCTTGTTGCGCCGACAATCGCGGCAGCTTCGTGAAAAAGGCTAAGGCACGGCCGATGAGGCCGCAAGCCGTGGGCGATACGGTGGGCAGGCCGCGGGATCGCACGCGAAACGTGTGGCCGCGCCTTTCAGCGCCACGCGCCTCTACCACGTTCCCCCGTGCTTTCCCGGTGTTCGTCCGTGTCGGTCCCGTCACGAATCTGCAATTTGGCGACTTGTGACTCCTGTGGATAAAGATTCATCGTGCTTTTATTTGTACTTAGCGCAATACGGTAGCGCACACCGTCAGCTCCAGGACCTAGATTTTGTAGTTAATTCTGGGGAAAAGCCGGGGGCTAACTCCTAGAAATTGTTCGAAAGCCGGGGAAGGCCACAACATCTTGTTGACGGCCAAAAATGACCGGCGCAATCTGTTGCGGCTTGGGACTGCGGCAGCTTGAGAGGAGTGGATGAGCGTCCCGGCAAGGCCAAGGACCGAATAGGGAGATCACGGTCCAAGGCGAAACAAGTAAAGCCCAAGACTTCCCAGCGCGGCGCGCCGGCGCCGCGGCGCTCGAATATTGACTCTATTCAAGGCCGATACCGGCGGCGGTCAATAACAGTTTTCGGGGGTTGAGGCATGCGAATTACCCGGCACTTCACCATCGAGGGTCGCGACGCTTATTCGGGCATCGAGTTCCGGCGCGCCACGTCGGAGATTCGCAATCCCGATGGCTCGGTCGTGTTCAAGAGCGACGAGGTCGAGGTGCCGGCGAGCTGGTCGCAGGTGGCGACCGACGTGCTGGCGCAGAAGTATTTCAGGAAGGCTGGGGTCGCATTCGAGCTCGAGGCCGTCGTCGAGATCGACGTGCCCGGCTGGCTCTGGCGCAAGGTGCCGCGCGAAGGTGCCAAGTCCGGCGGTGAGACGAGCGCCAAGCAGGTATTCGACCGCATGGCCGGCGCCTGGACCTACTGGGGCTGGAAGGGCGGCTATTTCGACAGCGAGGGCGACGCGCGCGCGTTCTTCGACGAGATCCGCTGCATGCTCGCGCGCCAGATGTGCGCGCCCAACTCGCCGCAATGGTTCAACACGGGCCTCCACTGGGCCTACGGCATCGACGGGCCCTCGCAGGGCCACTACTACGTCGACTTCAAGACCGGCGAGCTCGTGAAGTCGCAGTCGGCCTACGAGCATCCGCAGCCGCACGCCTGCTTCATCCAATCGATCTCCGACGATCTCGTCAACGAAGGCGGGATCATGGACCTCTGGGTGCGCGAGGCGCGCCTGTTCAAATACGGCTCGGGCACCGGCACCAACTTCTCGCGTCTCCGCGCCGAGAACGAGCCGCTCTCGGGCGGCGGCAAATCGTCCGGCCTGATGAGCTTCTTGAAGATCGGCGACCGCGCGGCCGGCGCCATCAAATCGGGCGGCACCACGCGCCGCGCGGCCAAGATGGTCATCGTCGACATCGACCATCCCGACATCGAGACCTTCATCGACTGGAAGGTCGTCGAGGAGCGCAAAGTGGCGGCGCTCGTCGCCGGCTCCAAGTCCGCC
>SBBV01000570.1 GCA_005240015.1 Candidatus Odyssella thessalonicensis
CACGTCGGGATCGCGCGTGAGCGCCACGTCGCGGCCGTATTTCGCCTTCGCCTGCGCCCTAGCGCCGGCCTCGTCGTAGTCGACGAAGACCGTGCCGTCCTCGGCATACCAAGCCGGGATCTGATGCCCCCACCAGAGCTGGCGCGAGATGCTCCAGGGCTGGATGTTCTCCATCCAGTGGAAGAACGTCTTCTCCTGGCTATCGGGCACGAGCTTGATGCGGCCGTCGCGCACCGCCTCGATCGGCTCGGCGGCGAGCGTCTTCGCGTCGGCGTACCACTGGACGGTCAGGAACGGCTCGATCGGAACGCCCGAGCGGTCGCCGTGCGGCACGGTGTGCGTGTGCGGCTCGATTTTCTCGACGAGGCCCTCGGCTTCGAGCGCCGCCACGACACGCTTGCGCGCTTCGAAGCGGTCGAGGCCGCGGAATTGTGCCGGCACCGCATCGTTGAGATGCGCGTCGGCAGTCATGATGTTGATCGCCTCGAGCCCGTGCCGCTTGCCGACTTCGAAATCGTTGAAGTCGTGCGCCGGCGTGATCTTCACGGCGCCCGAGCCCTGCTCGGGATCGGCGTATTCGTCGGCGACGATCGGGATGCGGCGACCCACCAGCGGCAGGATCGCGTGGGTGCCGACGAGGTGCTTGTAGCGCTCGTCGCCGGGATGCGCGGCTACGCCGGTGTCGCCGAGCATGGTCTCGGGCCGCGTCGTGGCGACGACGATGAACTCACCCGGCCGCGCTTCGAGCGGATACTTGAAGTGCCAGAGCTGGCCCTTCACCTCGCGCTGCTCGACCTCGAGATCGGAGATCGCGGTCTGCAGCTTCGGATCCCAGATCACGAGCCGCTTGTCGCGATAGATGAGGCCGGCGCGGTAGAGCTCGACGAAGACCTTGAGCACAGCGGCCGAAAGTCCCTCGTCCATCGTGAAGCGCTCGCGGCTCCAATCGGCCGAGGCGCCGAGACGACGCAGCTGCTTGAGGATCGTGCCGCCCGAGATCGCCCTCCACTCCCAGACCCGCTGTACGAACTCGTCGCGGCCGATCTGCTTCGTGTTCCGCCGGGGCGTGCGGCCCGCGCGCGCGAGCTCGACGCCCTGCTCCGCGAGCTGGCGCTCGACCACCATCTGCGTCGCGATGCCGGCGTGGTCGGTGCCGGGCTGCCAGAGCACGTCGCGCCCCGTCATGCGCCGGTAGCGGATCAGCACGTCCTGCAACGTGTTGTTGAGCGCGTGCCCGATATGGAGGCTGCCGGTGACGTTGGGCGGCGGAATGACGATCGTGAACGGGCGCGCCGCGGCGTCGCGGCGCGGCTGGAACGCGCCCGCCTCTTCCCAACGGGCGTATTGCCGGGCCTCCACGGCCTCGGGGTTGAACCGGTTCTCGAGCATGATGTGGCGCTGCAAAAACGAGCGCCGAACATAATCAGCCGATGCGGTGCGTCAACCGGCGTGACGCCCCGAACATATTTGTCGCCCCGCGAAAGGGGGGCCATGTCGAGGCCGCGCACGGTGTTTGAAAGCTTGTGCGGCGACGCTGTGTTGGTTCCCGCTTTCGCGGGAACGACAGGTTGGATACAGGCCTGGAAAGGTGGTCAGTTGCCGGCGAGGCGCTGGAAGAGGCCGCGGATCTCGCTCTTGACGCGCTCGTCGACGAGGCGGGCCACATTCTGTTGCTGGCCCTGCAGCTGCTGGCTCACCGCAGCCGCCACCTGCTGGCTCACGGCCTGCGCGATCTGCTGGTTCACCGCCGTGGCGACCTGCTGCTTCACGGCGGCCGTCACCTTCTCCTCGACCGCGGCCGCAAGGCGCGCATCGACATGCGCGCCGACGCGATCCTCGATGTACGGTCCGAGGTTCTTCTCGACGTTCTGATGGATGCGCTGATCGACCGCCTGCGGCAGGCTGCCGGCGACGGTCTCCTCGACGCGCTGCTGCACGAGGCCCGCGAGCTGCTGCTCGATCATGCCGCCCAGATTGGCGTCGAGCCACGAGCGGATGATGGGCTCGGCGGCGGCGCCCACGGCGGCCCGCAGCTGATCGTCGGACCGTGCCGGCGCAGCGGCAACGGGCATCGGCGCGGGGCGCGGCGCCACCGGCGCGGCGTAGGGATCCTGCGGTGCGTAGGCCTGCGGCATCGGCGGCGCCGCCGGCGTCATCGGCTGCGGCATGGCCGGAGCCTGCGCCATCGCCGCGGGCTGGGCGCTCATGTCGAGCTCGGTCGCGACCGAGCCCACCGGCACCTTGCCGAAGCTGCCGTTGGCGTCCTGCGGCGGCGGCGTGAAACCCGATTGCGCGAGCTCGGCGAAAGCGGAGCCGGCGGTGTGGCGGCGCTTGAACACGCGGCGGCTCGGCGAATCCTCGGACAACGAAGGCGGCATCGGCTCGGGCGCGCGGTTGCCGCGCGACGGCGTGTCGGTGCTGGTGAAGCCCTGGGGTCCTTGCGGCGCCGGCGCCGGCGTGAAGCTATGTGCGCGCGGCTCGGCACCGGGACCCGGCGGCGGCGCGCGCCGGGCGAACCCGCCATAGGGAACCGTCTGCTGCTCGGCCGCGGGTTGCGCCATCGGCGCCGGCGCGGCGCGGCCGTTCTGCGGGAAGGTCGGCGCGATTGTCACCACCGAGCCGTCGGCGGCGACCATGTTGGTGAGGTCGAGCACCATGTCGCTCTGCTGGCCGGCTTGCGGCGCGCGCGGCGGCTCCACCCCGTTGCGGCGCGGGGTGCGACTCGGTCCGTCGGTCGAACGCGGCGGAAGCGGAGGCGACCCGGAGCGGGCGCGGCCGGCCTCATCCTCGGCGATGATCCGGCGGATGGAGGCCAGGATCTCCTCCATCGACGGTTCTTGGCTCTTACCCGCGTCGCTCATTGTCCCATACCCGGTGGAATCCGATTTGTTCCGAAGCTATGAAGCACCGGTTCAGACACGCTAGACAGGTTCGGTAAACGAACAGTTAACCGGCCGCACCTCTCTTTCGCAATACTCCGATTGTACTAGGCAAATCCAGGCCTTTTGCTTACTTGACCGGTTGCGCACGCGGCGGCGCCGAGCTCGTCGCACCCGGCTTGGGCGGCGGCCGCCCGGTCGAGGGGCCCACGCCGGCGGGCAGCCATTTGATGGCGCGATAATACGCCGTCGCGTCGTATATCAGCACCGGCAACCGCAGGTCGGCGGCGGTCAGCTTGCCCATGGCCTGGGCGAGCTGGTAGCTCGCCACGACGACGTCGCGCCGCGCCGTGACCAGGTTCACCTGCGAATCGAGCAGCCGCTGCTCGGCGTCGAGCACATCGAGCACGGTGCGCAACCCGGCCTGATTCTCCTGGCGGACGCCTTCGAGCGCCACCGCGTTGGCGCGGCCCTCGGCCTCGAACCCGCGCACGCTGGCGCGCGCGGCCTGGAGCGTCTGCCAGGCTCGCGTCGCCGCTTCTTCCACGGTGCGGCGCGCCTGGGCCAGGTCGTTGCCGCGCTGGAACACGGTCTGCTTGGCCGCGCGCACGCGCGAATAGACCGAGCCCGACTCGTAGAGCGGAACCGTGACCGACACCGTCAGCGAAGCGCTGTCGGAGCGCGTGCCGGGGGTGCTGCTCGGGTCGTAGCTGCGGCTCAGCGAGCCGTTGAGGTTGATCTGTGGCAGGAGCTCGCCGGTGATCGAGCGCACGTTGTGACGGGCCGCGAACTCGTCGTAGGTCGCCGCAATGATCACCGGGTTGGTCGATTTCGCGGTCGCGAGCGCGATCCCGAACTGCGCGGGCACGAACGCCGGCGGGCGCGGCTCGATGAGGCGCACCGGCGGGCGGCCGACCAAGTTGGCGTAGTTCGCCTTGGAATTCTCGAAATTGCCGACCGCGAGCTCGCGCTGCGCCTGGGCGCGCGCCACGCTCGCTTCGGCCTGCGCCACGTCGGTGCGCGTCACCTCGCCGACGTTGAAGCGGTCGCGCACGGCCTGCAGCTGGCGCTGCAGCACCGCGACGTTGTTCTGGCGCAGCCGCACGATCGCCTCGTCGCGCACCACGTTCATGTAGGCCGTGACGACTTCGAAGAAGACGTCCTGCTCGGTGCTGTGCAGGCGCGCGCGCTGGGCGCGGATCGTGTTCTCGGCCTTCTTGATCTCGGCGTATTCGCGGCCGCCGCGCCAGACCGGCTGGGTCAGCGTAAGCGAAGCCGAGGCTGGACGCGTGCGCGAGCCGGACCGACTTACGTCCTCGATGTTGACCTTGCCGGTGGCGAAGCCGCCGCTCACCGTACCGGTGACCGTGGGCCGCAGCAGCGAGATCGCCTGCGCCACCTGCTCGTCGGTCGCACGCAGCAGGTCGCGCGCAGCGAGGATGCGCGGGTTGGTCTGGTAGGCCTGGATGAGCGCCTGGGTCAGCGTCTCCGCGCGCGCCCCGCCAACGGCGAACGCGGTGGCGGCGGCGCCGAGAGCGACGGCGGCGTGGCGGAACGAGCGGCTTCGATGCATGTGGTGCGGCCCCCTCAGGCGAATGACCTCAGACTTTCTTACGCAGCGGCCCGCCTCGACCGTCGCGGCCGTCAGAAAACAAAGCGTGGCACGGGCGCGAAGCCGGCCAGATACGGCGTCGCCGCCTCGAACAGCGTACGCCCGGCCACCGCACCGTGGCGCTTCAGCATCAGCATCGCGGCGCCGGGTCCGGCGCCGGGACGGCGGACGCCGACGAGCCTGCCGCCTTCGGCGAGCTGATCGAGCAGCGCCTGCGGGAATTCGCTCACCGCACCGTTGACGAGGATGACGTCGTAGGGCCCGTGCTTGGCATAGCCGTCGCCGAGCCTGCCCTCGACCACGATGGCGTTGTCGATCGACAGCCGCGCCAGCGTCTCGGACGCCGCCCGCGCCAGGCCGGAATCGCTCTCGAGGCCGATCGCGGTCGCGGTCAGGCGCGCGAGGACCGCCGTGGCATAGCCGGTGCCGCAGCCGGCATCGAGCGCCACGTCGGTGCGCGTGGGCTCGGCCGCCTGCAAGAGGCGCGCGAGCACCATCGGCTCCATCATGTAGCGGTCGCCGCTGATGCGGATGTCGTCGTCGATGTAGGCGACGCTGCGCCGCTCCACCGGCACGAACTGCTCGCGCGGCAGCGCCGCCAACGCATCCAGCAGCGCGGGATCCGTCACCTTGTTGGTGCGGATCTGGCTCTCGATCATGTTGTGACGAGCCGCCGCGTAGTTCGTCATCTCGCCCTCCGAATCGATGGCGCGGCGCGCCATCGGCGAATGTCCGCGTTTATAGACGCCACCGCCGAGCGAGGCAATTCGCGAAGGGTCAGTAATCGTGCAGGGTTGTCGCACGATTTCGGAAAGCCTGCTGCTTCCTTGACCCGTCGGCGGGGGCTCCCTAGATTTCGATCCCTTCGCTGCGATTGGCGCCGGGGCCCGGTGGTCGAGTGGTTAGGCAGCGGACTGCAAATCCGTGTACGTCGGTTCAATTCCGGCCCGGGCCTCCACATCAACTCCGTGATCAAGATCAAGTTCCCGCTTGCGCCGAGCGCGGAGCCATGTGCGCATGCGCCCTGCGGTTGCCGGCCGGACAGGATTGACGCAATTTCGCCGACGGAGCGCCACGCTTCTCCTGGCGTTCGAGTTTCGTCGCAGCAGCGAAGAACGCGGCTGGAGCTACGCGGTCAGGGACCTTATGCCGCGACCGGGATCGGCCGCGCGTCGAGTGTCGCGCGATCGTAGAGCAGCAGCGCCTTTTCCGCCGGCGCGAGCGCCTGGCCGTTGGCGAGCTTCCTTCGCGCCACGAACAGCTCCGCCGACTCGGCGGGCGGGCCCTCCTCGGCCGCGGCCAGCGCCAGCTTGTGCACGGCGTTGGCGAGCGGATCGGTGAGCACACGGCGGAGCCCGTCCGTCTCGCCGCGCGGCCGCGCCTCGAGAGCGGCGTGGACCTCGCGCGCCCGTACGAGCACCGGCGGCGGCGCGGTTTCTTCCGGGGTCAGGAACAGGCGGCGCTGGCGCAGCCACGCGCCGAGGTCGCGCCGCGACGAGAGCTGCGCGATCGGCACGGCGAGGACCAGCCCCGCCACCAGCGGCGACAGCCACAGGAAGAGCGCGGGATCGATCGCGTAGGCGAGCACGCCCACGAACAGGCCGAGCAGCATGTGGCCGATATGCGCCGTGAACGCCACCCGCCAGGGAATGCCGCTGTCGTCGCGGTTCTGCGTCGTCCACTCGATCGTGCCCCCGAGCAGCGTCGTCGCCACGAACTTGCTCTGGAACAGCATCATCGCCGGCGCCAGCAGCGTCGAGTAGACGAGCTCGACGACGGTGCCGACGATGACGCGCAGCGCTCCGCCCGCCCCGCGCCGCATCGGCCCATCGACGAGCACGAGCAGCACGCCGAGCAGGCGCGGCACCAGCAGGAACGCGAGTGCCAGAAGGAACAGGCTCTTCGCCAGCGCCGCGTCGAAGATCGGCCAGTCCGGGAACAGCTGTTTCTGAACGCCGAAATAGGCCTTGGGGAACAGCGTGTTCACCGCCGCGATCGTGAGGCCGAGGCCGAGAAACAAGAGCCACAGCGGCGAGGCCACGTACGACATGATGCCGGAGAGGAAGTGGAAGCGGCTCACCGGGCTCAGGCCGCGCGCTCCCATCACGCGCGCGTGCTGGAGATTGCCCTGGCACCAGCGGTGATCGCGCTTGGCGTAGTCGAGCAGCGTCGGCGGGGCTTCCTCGTAGGAGCCGCCGAGCTCGGGCATGAGCCACACCGACCAGCCGCCGCGCACGAGCAGCGCCGCCTCGACGAAATCGTGCGACAGGATGTGGCCGCCGAACGGCGGCCACATCC
>SBBV01000143.1 GCA_005240015.1 Candidatus Odyssella thessalonicensis
GCTGCCAGTCCCGCCACGGTCGCCTGCGCGTCCATGCGCACGAGCACAAGCAACGGCGCGCCCGCCTCCTGCGGCGCAGCGAAACCGACGCTGTAAGCCGCGCCCTCGCGCCGCCGGATCAGCACACCCGGTGAAACGGCAGCATCGCTCGGCGCGAGCGTGTCCGGCACGGTGCCGGCGCGGGCGAGCGGCGCCATGCCGGCGTGGTAGACGCCGATCCCGACGACGCGCGTACCAGGCAGCGCCTGCTGCGCCGCCGCCTGGAACTCCAGGGTGGCCAGGGTTGGCGGCGCCGCGGCGGTAAGGCCGCGGTAGAAGGCCAGCGCCTCGCTCTCGAGGCGCCCATAGGCCGCCTCTGACATTCGCTCGTGCAGCAGGCTCGCCCCGCCCAGGGCGAGGACAGCGATCGCCGCGAACGGCACGACCAGCGGTCGCACAAGCATGCGACCGCGCGCCGCGGCGGTGCCCCGCGTCAATACCTTCTCAACCATCATTGTTCCCGATGTGTACGGGAGACAATCCACTCCCCTGCGCACCAACTATGTTTTAACAAACATTAACGAATTGCTAACTCTATCTCCGGAAGATGGGCAGGTTCGTGGGGCGGATACCCCAGGGCGGGGACATCATGGAGGGCAATCGTCTCGCAGAGGCGACGGGCTTCGCGCCCGTATCGGGCGGCGGATTCACGCTGCGCCCGCCGCACCTCGGCGATGTCGTGCCCTATACAACCTTCCTCGCCGATCCCGACGTGCGCGTTTGGCTCGACGACGTGGCGCAG
Source organism: Candidatus Odyssella thessalonicensis (assembly GCA_005240015.1). Classification (GTDB taxonomy): domain Bacteria; phylum Pseudomonadota; class Alphaproteobacteria; order Bin65; family Bin65; genus SBBV01. The sequence continues at coordinate 782 of SBBV01000143.1, forward strand.
CGGCCGATGTCCACGGGCCGCGTCGAATCGCTGCTCCTGCGCGAGGGCTGGTGCCTGTGGTCGATCGAGGCGGGGGGTGCCTTCGTCGGCGTCACCAGCCTTTACGAGCCGGACCTGGCACGCGGCATGGCGCGCTACTCGATCGTGATCGGCGACAAGACGCGGTGGAATCGCGGCCTCGGCACCGCCGTGACCGGGAGCGTCCTCGCCCACGCGTTCACCGAACTCGGATTGCGCAAAATCGTCTCGGACTACCTTGTGCCCAACATCGCCTCGGCGCGCATGCATGAGCGCTGCGGCTTCGTCGTCGAAGGCCGTTTCCGCGAGGACGCTTGGCGCCAGGGCCGCTGGGTCGACCGCATTTGGCTATCGATGCTGCGTTCCGATTGGGAGCGCCACAGCATGCGCGCCGCGAGCGCGCCGGCAGCAAGGGACCGGCCATGACCGCGCGGAAATATGCACTGAAGCCGTCCATCGTCATCGAGGGCTCGTCGGCCGAAGACGGCATCGTCGTTTTCGATTCGCACTCGGCGGCCATGTTCTCGTGCAACGAATCGGGGCGGCTGCTGCTCGACCGGCTCCGCCAGCCGGCCACCCACGCCGAACTGGCCGAGGCGCTCGTCCGCGAATACGACGTGCATCCCAGGGCCGCCGAACGCGATGCCGGTCAATTCATCCGCTTCCTCAGCCTGGCGGACATGCTCGATGAGCACGCGTAAGCTCCGCATCGCTCTCACGGGTTTCGATGGGCTCGAAAACCCGCACCCGGGCGCCGCGGTCGCGGCGAGCCTGCGGGCTGCGCGCGGCGACGGCATTGCCATCGCGGCGCTCGGCTACGGGCCCTACATGACGGGCGCGTGGCAGCCCGGCCTCGCCGAAACGCTGCACGTGATTCCGCCGCTGTCCGCTGGTGATGACGCGGTGCTGGAGCGGCTGCTCGGGATTCATCGGCGAGCGCCGATCGACGCGCTCATCCCGTGCCTCGATCTCGAAGTCCCGGTTGTCGCGCGCCTCAACGAGGCGCTGGCGCGAGCCGGCATCCGCACGCTGGTGCCCGCGGCGGAGAAGATCGCCGCAACGTCCAAGCTCACCCTCGCGAAGCTCTGCCACAAGCACGGCTTCCCGGCGCCGCGCACCATCCATGTGGCCGCTCTTGCCGATCTGCCGCTGCACGCCGACCAGTTCGGCTATCCGTTCATGATCAAGGGCACCGTGGCGGGCGCCAAGCGCGTGTACAGCCGCGCCGAGGCGATGCTCGAGGGCCGCAAGCTCAATGAGGAATGGGGCAGCGGGGTCCTGCTCCAGGAGCCGATCGGCGGCGACGAGTTCGTGGTCGCCATGCTCGCAGGCCGCGACGGCGGATGCCGCGGCGCCGTCGCCATGCGCAAGCTCGGCATCAACGAACGCGGCAAGGCCGTTGTCGGTGCCGTGGTCGACGACCCCGAGCTCATGGCCCACGCGCAGGCGATTCTGGCCGCCCTCGACTGGCGCGGGCCGCTCGAGCTCGAATTCATCCGTGTGCCGAAGACCAAGCGAATCTACCTGCTGGAAGTGAATTGCCGCTTCCCGTCCTGGATCGGGCTCTCGGCCTGGGCGGGACTGAATCTGCCGGCGATGCTGCTCGACGAGATGCTCGGCACGCCCGCCACGGCGCCGCCGCGCGCTGCGCCGGGAGCCACCTTCGTGCGGGACGTGGCCGAAACCGCGATCGCATCGTCCGCGGTGCTGCGCCTCGGACGGCGCGGCGACCTGCTCGCGAATGGCTACGCGATCAAACCCGAGCGCCGGCGCAGCGACGGAGGGGTGCGCGTCGCCATCACGGGCATCAGCACGTTCGACGTGATCAACGCCGGCTTGGGCGTGGCCCGCGCGCTGAACCATGCCGACGGCGTTGCCTCGCTCATCGGGCTCGGCTACGGCCCCTACGACTCGGGGATGTATCGCGGCGCCCTCTTCGATGCGACGTACCGCGCCTCGCCGATCGGCGATGCCGATGCCCTGTTTCAGCGCCTCGACGAGATCCGGCGGCGGACGCCGTTCGACGTCGTCATCCCGTGCCTGGACGGCGAGATCCCGAGCTTCATCGCGAACCGCGAGCGGCTGGCCGCGCTCGGCGTGCGCACGCTGCTGCCCGATCTCCCAGCGTTCGAGGCGCGCACGAAGCTCAACCTCTTTACTCGCACCAATCGGCGCGATTGGGGCGGGTTCATCATTCCCGACACGCGGCGAGTCGCCGACGCGGCCGCGCTCGATTCGGCCATCGCCGATCTCGGCCTGCCGGTCGTCCTCAAGGGCGCCATCTCGCTTGCGCTGCGCGCCGACACGATCGAGGAGGCCCAAGCGGCCTTTGCGCAGCTCAGGCAGAAGGGCGAGGCCGAGGCCCTGGTGCAGCCATTTCTCGTCGGTCAGCGCTTCGCCGTGGCCGCGGTCGCCGACCGCGCGCGGCGAGTCCACGCACCCTTCACCATCAAGAAGCTGCGCATTTGCAGCCGTGGCAGCACCTGGTCGGCGGTGCGCGCCGTTCAGCCGGCGCTGGAGGCCGCATTCGCCGAGTTTCTCGAGTCCATCGGCTGGGTCGGGCCCGTGGAGGGAGAATTCATCCGCGAGGACGAAACCGACCGCTTTCATCTGATCGAGGTAAATCCAAGGATGACGGGCTGGATCGCGTTCGCGGCCTATTGCGGGGTCAATCATCCCGCGCTGGTCGCCGACCTCGCCCTCGGCCGCCCGCCCCGCGTCGGCGCCGGCCGCTCGGATCTCGTTTTCATGCGCAGCTGCGAGGACGTGCCGGTAAGCCCGACCGCCTTCGCCGCTGTCACGGTCAAGGGACAGCTTCACTATGGCTGATCGTCGCCGGCTCTACACACCGCCCCAACTCGTCCCGCTGACCTACGTCTCGGTCACGAAGCATGTCGTGCGCGACATCGGCACGGATCACGGGTACAGCGCCGACCTCAACGCCGACGCGCTGCTGGCGAAGTTCGGTTCTCCCTTGTTCGTCGTTTCCGAGCACACTCTGCGCGAGCGGTTTCGCAGCTTCCTCGACGCCTTTTCCGACGCCGGCATCGATACGCGCGTCGCTTACTCGTACAAGACCAACTATCTCACGGCGATCTGCGCGATCCTGCACCAGGAGGGCGCCTGGGCGGAGGTCGTCTCGGGCGTGGAGATGGCGCTGGCCGAGCATCTGCACGTCCCCGGCGGACACATCCTGTTTAACGGTCCCTTGAAGCGGCGCGGTGAGCTCGAGCGGGCCTTTGCGCTCGGCGCCACCGTCAACATCGACAACTTCGACGAACTCGCTCTCGTCGAGCAGGTCGTGAGCGGCCTGGATCGGCCGACCAAGGTCGGGCTCCGGATCAACTTCCGGGAAGGCGCCAATCCGTGGACGAAGTTCGGCTTCAACTACGAGGACGGCGCGGCCGACGAGGCGCTGCGGCGGATCGCCGAGCATCCTTTGCTCGACCTCGATCTCGTGCACAATCATTGCGGCACGTTCATGCTGCGCCACGCGATCTATGGGCGCTCGACCGATGTGCTCATCGACCTGGCGCGACGCGCGCGCGCGCTCGGATTGACGCCGACCAAGATCGATATCGGGGGCGGTTTTCCCTCGAGCAACCGCTTGAAGCCGGAATACGACTTCCCCGGCGGCACCAATTGGCACGACGACATGTACCTGCCCTATGCCGAGGCGGTGCTGTCGCGCCTGGCCAAGGCCAAGGATGCGTTCGGCGGACAGCCGATGCTGATCCTCGAGCCGGGGCGCGCGGTGGTCGACGCCGCGGTGCAGCTGTTGTCGACCGTGGTGTCGGTCAAGCAGATCGCGGGGCGCGGGCGGGCCGTCGTGATCGACGCCGGCGTCAATCTGCTCCCGACCGCGTATTGGTACGACCACGCGGTAGTACCCGCGGCGGCCGACCAGCGGCACGATCCGGCGACCGATGTCGTCGACGTCTATGGGCCGCTCTGCATGCAGATCGACGTGGTTCGCGAGCACGTGCGCCTGCCCGCAGCCAAGGTGGGCCAGTCGGTGGTGATCGCCAACGTCGGCGCCTACTGCCACAGCCAATCCATGCAATTCATCCAGTGCCGCCCGGCGACGGTCCTGATCGGAGCGGACGGGCCCGAGCTCATTCAGCGGGCCGAAGTTTGGCGCGATTTCTTCGCCCGCGACGTCGTCCCCGAACGGCTCCTCGCCCATGAGCGCTGACGCGCGGCTTTGGCTGCGAACGATCGTAAAGGGCGTCGGCCAGATCGCGTTTTGCGATCGCATCGGCCAGGGCGGACTCGTCCTCGCTGCCATCGCGACCTTGTCGCTGCCCGCCGCCGGCCTTGCGCTCGGCGGCGCGATCTTGGGCACACTTGCCGGCCGCATCCTGAAGTCCCGACCGGAGAGCGAGTGGCGCGAGGGCCTTTGCGGCGTCAATCCCGCGATCGCCGGCCTGTTCGCCGCGTGGCTCTTCCGCGCCGATGCCGAGGGGCTGGCCTCCGCGCTGGCGCTCGTCGCCGCCGCGATCGCGATCGACGCACTCATGCGTCCGGTGTTTCGCCGGATCCTCCTGCC
>SBBV01000245.1 GCA_005240015.1 Candidatus Odyssella thessalonicensis
CTCGGCCTGCATCGCGCGCTTGAGTTCGGATTCGTCGACCGCGGCGGCGATCTGCTCGAAGACGAGCCCCGCGTTCCTGAGCAGGGCCGCGCGCGTGGCGCTGCCCGAAGCGAGGATCAGCCGCCCCCGGCTCGGTCCTCGCAGCGCCGCGCTCACCGCGGGTTTCCGCCCGTGGCCGTGCCCCGGTCGCCGGCCAGCAGGTCACCGGCCTCGCCCTCCTCGTGCTGGCGCTGGCGCTGGCTCAGCAGCTGAAGGACGGCGGCTGCGGTTTCCTCGATCGAGCGCCGCGTCACGTCGATAACCGGCCAGCCCTGGCGCGCGAACAGGCGCTTCGATTCGGCCACCTCCTCGCGCACCTTGTCGAGATCGGTGTAGTCGCTCCTCGTCTGCGCGCTGTTCTGGATGCGCATGCGGTTCTTGCGGATTTCGACCAGGCGCGCCGGATCTTCGGTGAGCCCCACGATCAGCGCCCGGCTGCGCTTGAACAGCACCGGCGGCAGCGGAATGCCGGGCACGATCGGCACGTTGGCGGCCTTCACGCCGCGGTTGGCGAGATAGATGCAGGTCGGCGTCTTCGAGGTACGCGAGACGCCGACCAGGATCACGTCGGCCTCGTTGAGCGAGGTTTGCTTCTGCCCATCGTCATGCGCCATGACGAAGTTCATGGCCTCGATGCGGTGGAAATACTCGGCATCGAGCATGTGCTGCTTGCCGGGCAGGCCCTTGGGCGTCCGCCCGAAATAGCGCGCCATCAAGGTGATGAACGGCTCCATCACCGAAATGCACGGCACGTTGCGCGCGCGGCAGAACTGCTCGAGATGCGCGGCGAGGTCGTGGTTCAACAGCGAGTAGAAGACGATGCCGGGCTCGTGCCCCAGATCCTCGAGCGCGGTCTCAAGCGCGCGGCGGCTCCGCACCATCGGCCAGAGGTGCTCGACCACCTCGATGTCCTCGAACTGCACCGCGCAGGCGCGCGCGATCGAGCGCACCGTCTCGCCGGTGGCGTCCGAGACCAGGTAGAGATGCCGCTTCTCTTTCATCGCTCGCTGTGGAGAAGGCTCGTGGCGAACCTGTGTACCGGGTGGAGCGGCCTCGTGGAAGACGGGGACCGTTGGCACGCTATCAACGGCCTCGGAGCCTAGCGCACTCGCTTATCCCGTGCGAATGCCACGCGGGAAGGGTGTGGGCGAGTTCGTCGATGGCGGAGGTGGCCGCCCGCGGCGGTTTGTTGCAGGGCACAAAGTCTGGACCGAGCTGCGGCAAGGGCGCGCAGATATGGTCCATAGCTGGCCCGTGAAACAGGCGCGATGATCCACAAGGCCTGTTCGAGCGTTAGTTGGCGCATGTGCATACCGTGCCGTGTCCCGATTCGCACAAGCTCTGCCGCCACCACCGATTCTTTTAGATTCGATTCAAGAAGACTCTTGGGTTAGTGGAGATGCGGCGAAGCCCTGTCGCATTGATGCCCTCCTCGAGGCCAGAACCCGCGCTTCTGCGTGTGCTCGCGGGCGAGTCGCTCGACCCGCCGCCGGTTTGGCTCATGCGCCAGGCCGGTCGTTACCTGCCCGAATACCGCGCGCTCAGGGCCAAAAGCGGGAGCTTTCTCGAGTTCTGCTACAACCCGGGGGCGGCAGCGGAAGCGACACTGCAGCCGATCACGCGCTTCGGCCTCGATGCCGCGATCTTGTTTTCCGACATCCTGGTGGTTGCCGACGGCCTCGGCGCCAAAGTGGAGTTCCGCGAGGGCGAAGGCCCGGTGCTCGAGCCGCTGACGCCGGAAAGCCTCGGGCGCTTGAAGATAGCGCGCATGCAGAAGTACCTGGAGCCGGTTTACGAGGCGGTGCAACGGGTACGCGCCGCGCTCGACCCGGCGCGGGCGCTCATCGGCTTTGCCGGAGCGCCCTGGACCGTGGCTTGCTATTTGGCCGAGGGCATGGGCAGCCGCGATTTTGCGGCGGCCAAGGCCTGGATGTGGGGCAAGCCCGAAAGCTTCGAGGCGCTGATCGAACTGCTGACCCTGGCGACGATCGAGCACCTTTCGCGCCAGCTCGAGGCCGGCGCCGATTGCGTACAGTTGTTCGATAGCTGGGCCGGCGTACTGCCAAGCGAGGAATTTCGCGGCTTTGTAGTCGCGCCGACGCGCGAGATCGTGCGCGGCGTGAAGCAGCGCCATCCCAACGCGCGCATCATCGGGTTTCCCCGCGGCGCCGGCGCGATGCTCGAAGCCTATGCGCACGAGACCGGTGTCGATGCTGTTGGCCTCGACTACGCGGTTCCGCTGGAGAAGGGCCGCGCTCTTCAAAAGCGCCTTGCCGTGCAGGGCAATCTCGATCCCGTGCTGCTGCAGGTAGGCGGTGCCGCCATGCAAGGGCGCATTCGCGCAATTCGCGCGGCGTTTTCCGGCAAGCCGCATATCTTCAATCTCGGCCACGGCGTCTTGCCGGCGACGCCGCCGGAGCATGTCGCCGCGCTGGTCGCGGCGGTGCGCGCCGATCCATGAGCCTCGCCGTCGTTCTCTTCAATCTCGGCGGACCCGACCGTCGCGAGGCGGTCGAGCCGTTTCTGTTCAACCTGTTCAGCGATCCCGCCATCCTCGGCGGACCCGCCTTCCTGCGCCGCCGACTGGCCCGCTTCATCGCGCGGCGCCGCGCGCCGGTGGCGCGCAAGATCTACGCGGAGATGGGCGGCGGCTCGCCGCTGTTGAGCAACACCTTGGCCCAGGCGCGCGCCCTCGAGACGCATCTCAAGATGCGCGCCACGGCGGCGAAGGTTTTCGTCGCAATGCGCTACTGGCACCCGTTCGCGGCCGACGCGGTGCGCGCGGTGAAGTCGGCGGCGGCGACCCAAGTCGTGCTGCTGCCGCTCTACCCGCAATACTCGACAACGACGACGGCATCGTCGCTCGCGAGCTGGCACGACGCCGCGCGCGGCGCCGGACTGAACGTCGAGACGCGCACGATCTGCTGTTATCCGGCCGAGCGCGGCTTTGTCATGGCGCTGGCCGATCTCGTCCGCGCCCGGATCGAACGCTGGACCGGCAGGAAATTCAGGGTCTTGTTCTCGGCGCACGGCCTGCCGAAGAAGGTGATCGGGCGCGGCGATCCCTATCAGTGGCAGGTGGAGCGGACGGCGGGATCGGTCGCAGCGGCGCTCTCGGGCGCGATCGAGGATTGGGTCGTCTGCTACCAGAGCCGCGTCGGGCCGCTGCAATGGATCTCGCCATCAACCGAAAGCGAGATCCGCCGCGCCGGCAGGGACGGCGTGCCGGTGCTGGTGGTGCCGATCGCGTTCGTCTCCGAGCATTCGGAGACGCTGGTCGAGCTCGACATCGAGTACCGGCGCGTGGCCGAGGAGGCGCGCGTGCCCGGCTATGTGCGCGTGCCGACGGTCTCGGTGCACGACGCCTTCATCGGCGGCCTCGCCGATCTCGTGCTGCAGGCCCTCAAGCGGCCCGCACCGGTGCAGCCCGACGGCGGCCTCCGCATCTGCCCGGCGGAATTTCGACGTTGCGCGCTCGCTACCTCTCGGAGCTAGGCCGTCGAGCGGTCCCCGCGAAAGCGGGGACCCATGCCTCCGCCGAGCTGCGCGTATCGCGAACGCACGTCCTGCGGCCCGCCGCTTGGGCCCCGCTTTCGCGGGGACGACAAGTGTTGGTAACGGGCAATTGGCAACGGGTTAGCTTCTCCGGACAGCCCCTCGCCCCAGGGCGAGAGGAAAGAAAAGGGGCGGCTCCTTTCGGAGCCGCCCTCGATGCAGGTCCGTCGCTAAGTGCTACGCCTTCAGCGCCGCGGCGACGCGGGCCGGTGTCATCGGCAGATGCCGGAGCGACTTTCCGGTCATCGCGAAGACCGCGTTGGCGATCGCCGGCGCCACCGGCGGCGTGCCCACTTCGCCGATGCCGCCCGGCGCATCCTTCCACGTGGGCATGACCTTCACCTGGACCTCGGGCGCGTCCTGCATGCGCAGCACCTGATAGTCGTGGAAGTTCGACTGCTGCGGCTCGCCGTTCTTGTAGCTGAGCTGCTCGGTGAGGCAGCCGCTGATGCCGTACATCACGGCGCTCTCGATCTGCGCGGCGACGTTGGCCGGCTGCACCGCCACGCCCGGATCGACCGCGGACCACACCTTGTGGACCTTGATCTCGCCGCTGGCGCGGTCGAGCGAGATCTCGACCACCATCGCGCAGTGCGTGTTCCAGGTGTCGGAGTAGGCGATGCCGAGCGCGCGTCCCTCCCGCTTCTTCGACCAGTCGGCCATCTTCGCGGCCTCCTGGATGACGGCGGCCGCGCGCGGCGACTTGCCGAGCAGCGAGACGCGGAAGGCGACCGGGTCCTGGTTGCGCAGCTTCGCCACTTCGTCGAGCAGCGTTTCCTGCGCGAACTTGGTGTAGCCCGATCCCACCGAGCGCCAGACGTGCACCGAGACGCCGCGGTCGTCGCGGATGAACTCGCTGCGCGCCGCCGGGAACGCGTATTGGAACTCGACGCCCTCGTGCACCGGCGGGTCCTTGCCCTTGCCGGCCTCGTAGGCGGCCGGCGAGAAGCGGGCATAGATCGAGCAGCCCACGACCCGATGACGCCATCCGACGATGTTGTTGTTGGCGTCGAGCCCCACCGCCACTTGCTGGCCGATGAGCGGACGGCCCTTGGTGTAGCGGATGTCGTCCTCGCGCGACCAGATCACCTTGACCGGCCGGCCTGGCACGGTCTTGGCGAGGTTCACGGCGTCGACCGTGAAGTCCCAATCCGCGCGCCGGCCGAAGCCGCCGCCGAGCAGGGTCGTGTGTACGGTGACGTTGGGCGGTGTCGTGCCCGCCGTTCGCGCTGCGAACACCTGGGTCAGCGTCGGCGACTGGCTGGGTGCCCACACCTCGACCTTCTTGCCGTCGACCTTGGCCGTGGCGTTCATCGGCTCCATGCACGCATGCGTCACGTGCTCGGAGAGGTATTCGGCCGTGATGGCCTTGGCCGCGCCGGCGATGGCGGCATCGGGGTCGCCGTGCTTCTCGACGTCCACGCCTTTCTTGGTCAGGTCGCGCGCGGTCGCCAAGTATTCCTGGCCGACCTTGTCGCTGTCATAGGCGCGCGCCTTGGCCGACGTCGACCATTCCACCTTCAACGCGGCCTTGGCCTTCATGACGCCTTCGACGGTGTCGGCGATGACGCCGACGCCGTAGGTGAGCCACACGACGCCGATCACGCCCTTGACCGCCTTGGCCGCGGCATCGTCGACCCGCTCGGGCCGCTCGCCCTCGACCGGCGCGCGCAGGATAGCGCCGTAGAGCATGCCCGGAGGCTGCACGTCGATGCCGAAGATCGCCTTGCCGTTGGTCTTGCCCGGCACGTCGACGCGCGGGATGTCCTTGCCGATGTAGCGGCACTTGTCGAACGGCTTCCAATCGGCCGGCTTCACCTCGGGCAGCTTCTCGGGGACCTTGGCCTTGGCCGCGAGCGCGCCGTAGGAGATCTTCCGCTTCGTCTTGGCGTGGACGACCATGCTCGGCTCGGTCGAAAGCTCGCCGACCGGCACTTTCCATTGCTCGGCCGCCGCCGCCAGCAGCACTTGCCGCACCTGGGTGCCGACGGTGCGCAGCACCGGATAGTAGCCCTGGGTCGTGCGGCTCGCGCCGGTGATCATGGCGCCGCCGAACAGGCGGTTGCCGAAGCTCTTCGCGTCGGACGGCGCCTGGACGACGCGGACGTTCTTCCAATCCGCGTCCATGTCGTCGGCCACGATCGCCGGCATCGACGTCATGACGCCCTGGCCCATTTCGGAGGCGGGCGAAACGATGGTGACGATGTTGTCGGCGCCGATCGTGACCCAGGCGCTGGGCGAGAACGGTTTCGGCTTGGCGGCCTGCGCCAAAGCCGTGGAGGCGGTGCCGCCGAACGCCACCGCGGCGGAGAAGCCGCCGGCGGTGATCATGAAGCTGCGGCGGGAGAGCGGGATGGCCTTGATGCGGTTGCGCATGGCTCACGCTCCTTTCGCGGCGCGCTCGATCGCGCGCACGATGCCGTTGTAGGTGCCGCAACGGCAGATGTTGCCGTTCATGTGGGCCTTGATCTCGTCGCGGCTCGGCTTCTTGTTCTTGGCCAGCAGCGCCGCGGCGGTCATGATCTGGCCGGATTGGCAGTAGCCGCATTGCGGCACCTGCTCGGCGATCCACGCTTTCTGCAGCGGATGATCGCCCTTGGGCGAAAGGCCCTCGATGGTGATGACGCGCTTGTTGGCGACGTCCTTGAGCGGCGTGCTGCAGGAGCGGGTCGGCTCGCCGTTGACATGCACGGTGCAGGCGCCGCATTGCGCGATGCCGCAGCCGAATTTGGTGCCGGTGAGCTTCAAATGCTCCCGGATCACCCACAGGAGCGGCGTATCGCCGTCGGCTTTGACGTCGACGCGGCGCCCGTTGATGGTGAAGGCAGTCATCTCGTGGTTCCTCCCACCTTGAATTTCTGATCGTCGCGGCCGGGGCGAGACGACGCGGCGCATCGCGCCGGCCTCGTTCTCAGGGCTGCGAATGGGATAACTTTAGCACCGGGCTGACAGAATGTCGCGGGCACCCGTGGGTAACCGAGGGCTGCGGCCCGCTCGGTGGGCAGGCGCTGCTGCGCTGCAAGAGGAGCGAGGATGAGCTGGTTCTTGTGGGTGAAGGCGCTGCACGTGATCAGCGTGATCGCGTGGATGGCGGGGCTGCTCTATCTGCCGCGCCTCTTCGCCTATCACGCCGCAGCGGCCAAGGGGTCGGAGGCGGCTCAGGTGTTCGCCACCATGGAGCGCCGCCTCTTGCACGGGATCATGAACCCGGCCTTCGTGCTCACCTGGACCTTCGGCCTCATCATGGTGTTCGTCTATCCGGCCGAAGCCGGCATCGACTGGAAGAAAGGCTGGGTGCACACCAAAGCCGCCGCCGTGATCCTCATGACGGTGCTCCACCACGTCTACGCGCTCTGGCGCAAAGACCTGGCGCTCGAGCGCAACACGCGCTCGCCGCGCTTCTACAAGATGTGGAACGAGGTGCCGGCCGTGCTGATGGTCATCATCGTGATCATGGTGATCGGGAAGCCGTTCTGAGGCTTGTCTCGTGACAAGCGCCGTCAGAGCACCAAGGCACCAAGACACCAAGCAGATGGAATTGCGCGCGCAGCGCGCCAAAGTGCTTCTTGGTGCCTTGGTGTCTTGGTGGTGTTACTTTGCTGCATTCGAGAAAACCGCCGCACATGACCGAAACCCTCGACGACCTTCCGATCCGCTCCGTGCTGAAGACGCTGATGACGCCGCCGCAGTTCAAGCCGGCGCCGCCGGGCGTGCGCTTCATGCAGTTCAACGAGGGCGCGTGGCCGCCTTCGCCGAAGGTGGTGGCGGCGATCGCCGCGGCCGCGGGCCAGGTGAACCGCTACGGCGATTCGCATTGGAGCAGGCTCGTGCCGGCGATCGCGGCGCGCACCGGCGTTGCGCCGGATCGCATCATCTGCGGCAACGGCAGCGCCGAGCTGATCACGCTGGCCTCGACGGCGTTCATCGAGCCGGGCCGCAACTGCGTGGTTTCGACGCCGTCGTTTCCGCGCCTCGGCGGCGGCAGCCGCATCGCGGGCGGATCCATCAAGGCCGTGCCGGTGAAACCCGACGGCTCGCACGACGTGGAGGCGCTGCTCAAGGCGGTCGATGCCGATACGCGCCTCTTCTGGCTGACGACACCCAACAATCCGACCGGCGCCGCGGTCAGCGCTGCCGAGTTGAAGCACATTGCGGCTTCGCTGCCGGGGCAAGCGATCCTCGCCGTCGACGAGGCCTATGGCGAATTCTCGCGCGCCGGCGGCGGCATCGATGCGCTCGAGGAGCTCAAAGGCGTAGACCGGCCCTGGTTCGTGCTGCGCACCTTCTCCAAGGCCTACGGCATGGCCGGCCTGCGCGTCGGCTACGGCTTCATGAGCTCGCCGGCGCTGGCCGAGGCGTTTCACCGCGTGCGCAACACCTTCAACCTCAACATCGTGGCGCAGGCGGCGGCGCTCGCGGCCTTCGAGGACCAGGACTACATGTGGGCGCGGGTCAAGGAGTGCGTGGCCGAGCGCGAGCGCTTGCGCACGCGCGTCGGGGGCCTCGGCCTCAAATGCCTGAAAAGCGCCGGTAACTTTCTCTTGATCGAGATGCCGATGGAGGCGACGGCGGCCCAGGCCGCGATCCGCCAGCACGGCGTCGCCATCTCGACCATCAAGGCGCCGGGCTATGAGCGCTATATCCGTGTCACCATCGGCCTCAAGGACGACAACGAGGCGTTTTTCGCGGCGCTGCGCCAGACGGTGGCGCCCCCGCGCGCCGCCAGCGCCGCGGCGGGCTAACCACCCATACGTCACCCCGATTTGTCGTCCTCGCGAAAGCGGGGACCCATGCCGCCATCGACGTACGCGCATCGCGAATGCACGTCGTGCGGCGCTGTTGCTTGTGTCCGCGCTTTCGCGGGGACGACAGGGGTTGTTAACCAGTCGAGCTATGGGGAATCTTTCGACCGACCCCTTGCAGCCTTTGCCTTCCCATCCCAGTTCTGCTAAGAGACTGCCGCTTCCGATGGAGCGGGTTTCATCCGCCCGCGCGGGGGCGCCTTCCTCCAACAGCCAGCAGCGCCGGCAATAGAGCGCCGGAATGCAGGGGTCCACCTGCCCGCCGCGGCTGAATACCAACCCTCGCGCCGCAGCGCCGCCTCTCCGATGCGTTTCGCATCCTCGTGACGAGGCCGCGCATTTCCCTCTCCGTTCGTTACCCCCTCAAGACTCGAATTCCACCCATGAACCTCGAAAAAACCACCGAACGCACCGCCGAGAAACCCTCCGGCCCCGACAAGGCGTCCCTAGCGGGCGGAGCGATGAAGCTCGCCGAGCTCAAGGCCAAATCCCCGGCCGACCTGCTCGCCTTCGCCGAAAGCCTCGAGATCGAGAACGCCTCCACCCTGCGCAAGCAGGACATGATGTTCGCGATCCTGAAGAGCCTGGCGCTCAAGGACGTCACCATCGACGGCGAAGGCGTCGTCGAAGTGCTGCCCGACGGCTTCGGCTTCCTGCGCTCGCCCGAGGCCAACTACCTGCCGGGCCCGGACGACATCTACGTCTCGCCCAACCAGGTGAAGCGCTTCGGCCTCAGGACCGGCGACACGGTGCAGGGCCAGATCCGCGGGCCCAAGGACGGCGAGCGCTACTTCGCGCTCTTGAAGGTCGACAAGGTCAACTTCGGCGACCCCGAGCAAGTGCGCCACCGCATCAACTTCGACAACCTCACGCCGCTTTATCCCGAGCGGAAGTTCAAGATGGAGATCGACGACCCCTCCTATAAGGACAAGACCGGGCGCGTCATCGACATCATCACGCCGCAAGGCATGGGGCAGCGCGCGCTGATCGTGGCGCCGCCGCGCACCGGCAAGACGGTGATGCTGCAGAACATCGCGCACTCGATCGCGCGCAATCACAAGGACGTCTACCTCATCGTGCTGCTGATCGACGAGCGGCCCGAGGAGGTCACCGACATGGAGCGCACCGTGAAAGGCGAGGTGATCTCCTCGACCTTCGACGAGCCGGCCTCGCGCCACGTGCAGGTGGCCGAGATGGTGATCGAGAAGGCGAAGCGCCTCGTCGAGCACAAGCGCGACGTCGTGATCCTGCTCGATTCGATCACGCGCCTGGCGCGCGCCTACAACACCGTGGTGCCGTCCTCGGGCAAGGTGTTGACCGGCGGCGTCGACGCCAACGCGCTGCAGCGCCCGAAGCGCTTCTTCGGCGCCGCGCGCAACATCGAGCAGGGCGGCTCGCTCTCGATCATCGCGACCGCGCTGATCGACACCGGCAGCCGCATGGACGAGGTGATCTTCGAAGAGTTCAAGGGCACCGGCAACTCGGAAATCATCCTCGACCGGAAGCTCTCCGACAAGCGCACCTGGCCGTCGATCGACATCACCAAGTCGGGCACGCGCAAGGAGGAGCTGCTCGTCGACCAGGGCACCTTGCAGAAGATGTGGGTGCTCCGCCGCATCCTGATGCCGATGGGCGTCACCGATGCGATGGAGTTCCTGATGGGCAAGATCAAAGAGACCAAGAACAACCAGGAATTCTTCGCCTCGATGAATACCTGAGGCGCGGCGTTGCGGTTCGCGACGCCCGCCGACGCGATCGCGGCGCTCAACGACGCGTTCGGGCCCAAGGCGGACTCCGGCTGGTCGTTCGACCGGCCGCTCGTGCTCAGCGCGAACGCGCCCGGCGCCGCGGCGAGCCTGCGCACCTTTCGCGCCGCCACCACCACGACGATGCATTTCGGCCGCGTGACGATCGATCTCGCCACCGGCGAGACCCGCTTCGTCGACGAGGATCACCGCGACGGCGGCGATTTCGAGCTGAAGCGCGTGACCCTCCCGCCCGACTGGCTCGCGGCGCTGCGCGCCGTCCTCTCTTCGTAGGCGGTGCCTCGCGCAGGCGAGAAATCGTCTCGCCGTGGCGGTGCTGTATTCACCACAGAGGCACAGAGAGCACAGAGAAGAAAAAGAGGGCGCGCCTTCGGCGCGCAAAGCACTTTCCTCTGTGCCCTCTGTGCCTCTGTGGTGGATTCGGCCTGCGTGAAGCCTCGGCGATTCCCAACCCCCGAAGCGGCGATCTCATATCGCCTTCGCCAGCACGCGCTTCACTTCGGCGATGCGCTTCTCGTCGCGCTTGTAGAAGGTCCACTGCTTGATGCGCTTGGGCTTGACGAGGCCGGCCTGGGCGAGGATGCGCAGGTGCTCGGCCGCGGTGGGCGGCGAGACGCCGAGCTTCTCGGCGATGAAGAGGGAGCACACGCCGTCCCGGACGCGGTCGCCGTCGGTCTGCGGGCGGAAATGCGCCTCGGGATCCTTGAGCCAGTCGAGGACCCGGAGGCGTTTCTCGCTCGCCAGCGCGCGCAGGAGGGCGGCCAAATCCATTTGCAATTAGGCGATTGGCTAATTAGCTTAGCGCCGTTCCGGCGCGACTATCGGACAGCGCCGCCGGGCTTGCAAGCGGAAAGCGGCGTTCCGGCGGGGAGAGGCCATGACCAGCAAAGCGGACATCGAGGCGGCGGCCAAGCGAATCGCGGCGCATGTGCGGCGCACGCCGGTGATGGAGCTCGCCGCGGGCACCTTCGATCGCCTCGCGCATCCGCTCGCGCTCAAGCTCGAATGCCTGCAGGTGACGGCGTCGTTCAAGCCGCGCGGCGCGTTCAACCGCATGCTCTCGGCCAAGGTGCCGCGGGCCGGCGTGATCGCGGCTTCGGGCGGCAATCACGGCATCGCGGTGGCGCATGTCGCCAAGACGCTCGGCCATCGCGCCGAGATCTTCGTCCCGGAAGTGATCAGCGCGGCCAAGGTGGCGCGGCTCAAGGAGCTTGGCGCCGCGGTGAACGTCACCGGCAAGGTCTATGGCGACGCGCTCGCCGCGAGCCAGAAGCGCGCGGCGGAAACGGGCGCGCTCGTGCTGCACGCCTACGATCAGCCGGAGATCCTCGCCGGCCAGGGCACAGTCGCGCGCGAGTTCGAGGAGCAGGCGCCTGGACTCGACACTGTGCTGGTCGCGGTCGGCGGCGGCGGGCTCATCGGCGGCATGGCCGCCTGGTATCGCGGCAAGACCAAGCTCGTCGCCGTCGAGCCGAAGACGAGCCGCGCGCTGCACGCCGCGCTTGAGGCGGAGAAGCCCGTCGACGTCGAGGTGAGCGGGATCGCCGCCGATTCGCTCGGCGCGCGCCGCGTGGGCGCGCTGATGTTCCCGCTGGCGCAGAAGTATGTGGCGCGCGTCGTGCTCGTGGAGGACGCTGCGATCACCGCCGCGCAGAAGGCGCTCTGGCGCGCGATCCGCGTCGTCGCCGAGCCGGGCGGCGCCGCGGCGCTCGCGGCCGTGCTTTCGGGCGCCTATAAGCTGGCTCCGAAGGAGCGCGTCGGCGTGCTCGTCTGCGGCGCCAATTGCGACCCCGGCTCAGTCGCCTGAGGCCGGGGCGGGCATCCTGTCGGCCGCGTCGGTCGCAAGGGCGCGGAGCGTGGAACGGAACTGCTCGAAGCCTCGGCGCCCGACGCGCGCTGCCCACTCGGCTTCCACGCGGCGCATCGTCCGCCACATCGTTTCGTAGGCCTTCCAGCCTTTCCCGGTCAGGAAGACGCGGCGACCCGTGCCGTTCTCCGCACGCCGTTCGAGGTAGCCCAGGTCCTCGAGTTGGGCGAGCAGGTAGTTCAGCGCCTGCTTGCTCATGCTCTTCTGCGCGGCGAGGTCGAGCGGGCGCACGCCGTCGGGCGGCGGATACTGGAGGACGTTGAGGTAAGCGTCGTTAAGGTCCTCGAACCCGTCGGCCCGGAGCGCATCGAGCATGCGGCGACGGCAGACCTGCCACGCGAGGCGGAGCAGCGCGCCCACATAAGGGGGCCCGTGATCGGCAGCGCGGCGGTCCGGCCGCGGACGTTTGCTTGACATGAGGGGTAAAACCGCTTTACTCTTGTGGGTAAAATGACTTTACCATCGGAGGCGAACCATGACCAGCGGCAACGGCGAAGCTATCCGCGTCGGCCAGCTCGAGCTGCGTTTCCTTGTGGATGATGCCGCCAGCCGCGGCGCGCTTTGCATGTTCGAGATGACCGTGCCGCCCGGCGCCAAGGTGCCGGCGCCCCATTTCCATCGCGAGGTCGATGAGGCGGTGTACGGGCTCGAAGGTCTCCTCACCTACACGGTCGATGGCGCGCGGCACAGAATCGGACCCGGCGCGCATCTCTTCGCGCCGCGCGGCGCTGTCCACCACTTCGTGAACACGGACACTGCACCGGCGCGTGTTCTGACCGTTTTGACCCCAGCCTCGATCGGTCCGCGTTATTTCCGCGAGATCGGCGCATTGGTGAATCGCGGCGGTCCGCCCGATCCGGCATCCGTGAAGGATATCATGCTGCGCCACGGCCTCGTCCCGGCACCGGCATAGCAGCCGGCGAGAGCCATGTCGGGGCGGACCTCGCGGTCCGCCCCTACCGTCCCCGCTCCTCGCTCACCCCAGCGTCGCGCGCAGCATCCACGCGGCCTTTTCGTGCGCCTGGATGCGGCCGATCACGAGATCGGCGGTGCCCTCGTCGCCGCCGCCTTGCGCCAGCTCGATGATCGGGCGCGCGGTCTTGATCGCGGCCTCGTGGCCCTCGAGCAGATCTTTCACCATCTCCGTTGCCGAGGGGACGCCGTTCGCCTCCTTGATCGAGGCGGCGGCGGCCATCGCCTTGCCGCTCGCCGGCGCAAAGACGCCCAAGGCACGGATGCGCTCGGCCATCTCGTCGAGGGAGGTCCAGAGCTCGTTGTATTGCGTGCCGAACAGCTCGTGCAGCTGCGGGAAATTGGGGCCGGTCACGTTCCAATGGAACGAATGGGTCTTGCCGTAGAGCACATAGGTGTCGGCAAGCAGCTTGCCGAGCGCCTCGGCGATCTGCTTGCGGCTCGGCTCGTTGATGCCGATGTTGACCTTGGCGTTCATGGGAGAGCCCTCCAGGTTGATCAGGTTCAGGCCGCGGCGGCGAGCGCCGCCGTCGCGGAATCCTCGGCCTCGAGCGTCACGGCCACGGCGTGGACGACCGCCGCGATGCGCGCCGCGGCCTGGATCGCCTCGCGCGAGACGCCGTGCTCGCGCAGCACCTTCTCGTGCGACTCGATGCACATGCCGCAGCCGTTCACCGCGGAAACTGCGAGCGCCCACAGCTCGAAATCGGCCTTCTCGACGCCGGGCTTGGCGAGCGCGTTCATGCGCAGGCGCGCGGGCATCGTGCGGTAGTCGTTCTGCCCCACCAGGTGCACGAAGCGATAATAGACGTTGTTCATGCCCATGATCGCGGCCGCGGTCTTGGCCGCCGCGAGCGCCTCGGGCGAGAGCTTCGTGCGCGCCTCGGCCTCGATCGCGCCGATGACGGCGCCGCTGCGCGACGCGATGGCGGTTGCCACGAGCGCGCCCCAGCGCTGTGGCTCGCTGAGCACCGCTTCGGCGACGACGGAGCTCAGGTTGAGCTTCAGGTCCTTCGCATATTCGGGCAGCGCGGATTTCAGGGATTCGATGGACATGGGATTCTGACCTGCTTTCGATAGCGAGCGGTTGGTGGGCGGCCTTGGCCGGGATCAAGCGCTCCCGCTGCCGTAAGGCCGGGTGATGATTTCGAGCAGATGGCCGTCGGGGTCCTCGAAGTAGACGCCGCGCCCGCCGTCGTGGCGGTTGATCTCGCCCTTCCGCTTCTGCGCCGGGTCGGCCCAATAGCCGAGGCCTTGCGCCTTGATGCGGCCGAAGATCGCGTCGAACTCGGCTTCGCCGACGAGGAAGGCGTAATGCTGCGAGGCGATCTCGCCGTCTTTGTCGTGAAAGTCGAGCGAGGCGCCGTTTTCGAGCGTCACCACGAGAAAGGGCCCGAAGCGGGCGGGAGCCGGCAAGCCGAGGGTCTCGGCGAGAAACTTTGCCGATTTCCGCTTGTCGCGCGACCATACGATCGTGTGATTGAGTTGCACGCTCATCGCTGATCCTCCGTTTCTGCGGTTTGGCGGTGCCATCGCCCCCCATCCAACCTTCCCCCGCAAGCGGGGGAAGGCTTTCTTGGCTCCTTCCCCCGCACAGCGGGAAAGCCGGGATGGGGGACTCTCTTCCGCTCGACGCGGCGGCCCACTACGCCGCCAGCTTGATCGTCTCTTCGCCCTTCTTCCAGTTGCAGGGGCAGAGCTCGTCGGTCTGTAGCGCGTCGAGCACGCGCAGCACTTCCTTGGGATTGCGGCCGACGCTCATGTCGGTCACGTCGACGAAGCGGATGATCCCGTCGGGATCGACCACGAAGGTCGCGCGCTTGGCGACACCCTCCTCCTGGTCGAGGATGCCGAGGGCGCCCGCGAGCTCCTTCTTGATGTCGGCGAGCCACGGGAAGCCGAGCTTGCCGAGATCCTCGCGGCTCTGGCGCCAGGCGTGATGCACGAACTCGGAGTCGGTGCTGCCGCCGACGAGCTGCGCGTCGCGGTCCTTGAACTCGCCGTCGAGCGCGCCGAAGCCGACGATCTCGGTCGGGCACACGAAGGTGAAGTCCTTGGGCCAGAAGAAATAGACCTTCCACTGGCCCGGGAAGCTCTGGTCCGTGATCTCCTCGAACTTCGCTTCCTTCGAAGTCACGGCCTTCAAGCGGAAGGCCGGGAAACGGTCTCCAACAGTCAACATTTCGCTCTCTCCATTCGATCGGTTTTCGGTGTCTCCCACCTGCGCGTCCAGATAAGCGATTGAATTAAATCGATCCAATGATTAATTTCTGTTTCTGTAATCGAGAATATCGATGAACAACCTGCCCTCCCTCCGCCACCTGCGCTATCTCGTGGCCCTGGCCGAGACCAAGCATTTCGGCCGCGCCGCCGAAGCGTGCTTCGTGACCCAGTCGACGTTGAGCGCGGGCTTGAAAGAGCTCGAAACCCAGCTCGGCGTGACCCTGGTCGAGCGCACCAAGCGCCGCGTGATGGTGACGCCGCTCGGCGAGCAGGTGGTAGCGCGCGCCAAGCGCCTCCTCGGCGCTGCCGGCGAGATCGTCGAGCTCGTGCGCGCCGCGGCCGAGCCGCTTTCGGGCCCGCTCAATCTCGGCGTGATCCCGACCGTGGCCCCGTTCCTGCTGCCGAAGGTGCTGGCGCGCGTGCGGCGGGCCCATCCCAAGCTCAAGCTACACCTCGTCGAGGATCTCACCGCGCGCCTGCTCGAGCGGCTCTCGTCCGGCGTGCTCGACCTCGCGCTGATCGCGCTGCCCTATCGCGCGCCGGACATCGAGACGCTCGAGCTCGGCGACGATCCGTTCCTGCTCGCGACGCCGCCCGGCCATCCGCTCGCGGGCCACGAGCACGTCGACGCCGGCGAGCTGGCGAGGGCGCCGCTGCTGTTGCTCGAGGAAGGCCATTGCCTGCGCGACCACGCGCTCGCCGCCTGCCGCCTCGCCGAAACGGCGCCCGCGGGCGAGCGCCTGCAGGCGACGAGCCTCCACACGCTCACGCAGATGGTGGCGGGCGGCATGGGTGTCACGCTGTTGCCGAGGATGGCGGTCGAGGCCGGGCTCGCCAAGGGCACCGGCATCGCGACTTCGCCGCTCGACGATCCCCAAGCAAAGCGCAAGATCGGCTTCGCCTGGCGCCCTTCCTCGCCGCGCAAGACCGAGTTCCGCAAGCTGGCCGAGTATTTCCGCGCGGCCCTGCGCGCGCCAGCCAACACGTCATCCTGAGGCTGAGCGCAGCGCGAAGAAGCCTCACGGCTTCAAGATCATCCCCTCATGCGCGATCGCGGAGGCGGGGCGCACGCGGCGGACCGCGGCGGCGATCTCGTCCATCGTGTCGTCGTCGTGCTCGGGCGCGTGGTGGAAGACGGTGAAGAGCTTCACCTTGGCGGCATCGGCGAGGCGCGCGCCTTCCTGCCAGGTGGAGTGGCCCCAGCCGCGATAGCGCGGATATTCCTCGGCGGTGTAGGTGGAGTCGTAGATGAAGACGTCGGCGCCCTCGATGAGGCCGAGGATGTTCTTGTCGAGCTCGCCTTCGACGTGCTCGGTATCGGTGATGTAGCAGACCGAGCGGCCGGCATATTCGATGCGATAGCCGGTGGCCCCGTTGGGATGATTGAGCGGCGCGGTGCGGATCTTGACACCCGGTTTCAGCTCCCAGCTGTCGCCGGCCTTGAAGTCGCGGAAGCCGATTTCGGCCGAGAGCGCCTCGATCGGGATCGGGAACAGCGGTGCGGCCATCATGCGCTTGATGACCTGCTTCAAATTCTCCTCGTGCCCGGCGAGATGACCGGCCCAGAGCTGCATCTTGTTGCCGGGCATGAACAGCGGAATGAAGAACGGCAGGCCGGCGATGTGATCGAGATGGGTGTGCGAGAGCAGGAGATCGCAGTCGATCTTGCCGTTCTGCGTAAGCTCGACGCCGAGCGGCCTCAAGCCGGTGCCGGCATCAAGGATGATGAGATGCGGCCCGCAGCGGATCTCGACGCAGGACGTGTTGCCGCCGTAGCGGATGTATTCGCCGCCAGGGCACGCGATCGTGCCGCGCACGCCATGGAAATGCACGACGACCTCGTCCGCCGCATGCGTGGGCACATGCGGATGCGCGTGCAGCTTGAAGTCGTGTTTTGCGGACACGACGATCCCCGACCTTTCTCCCCTCTTCGTACCGTCGTTCGGCCGCCCGCCTTAGAGGGGCGCGACGGCAAAGGGGCTCACCCCCTTCAATACTAACGGCTTCGCCGAGCCCGCATACGCAGATAAGCGGATAGCGCCTTTCTGACTCTCCCTCGCGCGCTCGCCGGACCGTCGGCTGAACTACGGTACGAGCTTATACCCTCCGCCTTCTGTGACGAGGATCACAGCCTTGGCCGGGTTCGCCTCGATCTTTTGCCGCAGGCGATAGACGTGCGTCTCCAAGGTATGGGTGGTGACATTGGCGTTGTACCCCCAAACCTCGGATAAGAGCTTGTCGCGCGGGACGATTTGGCCCTCGGCGCGGTAGAGGTACTTCAAGATCGCGGCCTCTTTCTCGGTGAGCCGCACCTTCTTGCCGTTGACATTGACGACCAGGAGCTTGCTCGACGGCTTGAACGTGTAGGGGCCGATCTGGAAGACGGCGTCCTCGCTGCTCTCGTGCTGACGCAGATGGGCGCGGAGCCGGGCCAAAAGCACGTTTAGTTTGAAGGGCTTGGTAATGTAGTCGTTGGCCCCGGCCTCGAGCCCCAAGATGGTGTCGGAATCGGTGTCGGCGGCCGTCAGCATGATGATCGGTGCCTTCACTCCCTGGCGGCGCATGAGGCGGCAGAGCTCGCGCCCGTCCATGTCGGGGAGGTTCACATCGAGCAGGATCACGTCGAAGCGGTCGTCCTTGATGCGCTGCAGGCCCTGCCCCGCGTTTTCGACCGCCACCGGCTCGAATTCCTCGTGCAGTTTCAATTGCTCCAAGAGCGCGCCGCGCAGCTCGGCATCGTCTTCGACCATGAGGACGCGTTTCGCCATCCTCGCCTGGGCGTTCGGCATCGCTAGTACACCTTCGGTTTCCATGGCGGCGCCCGCTGTCTTAGCACTTTCTCCCAACGATTTCGAAGGCCTGGGGTGCCTCAAATCGATGCGCTCCCCTTATGGGTCGCCTCCCCCTTGGCCGGCCGTGGGCCGAAAATCGCAGTTCCGACGCGGACATGGGTGGCGCCGAGCCGGATCGCGGCCTCGAAATCGGCGCTCATGCCCATGCTGAGCTCGGCAAGGCCGAAGCGGCGGGCCATGTCGGCCAAGAGCGCAAAATGCGGGGCCGGCTCGTCCTCGAGCGGCGGGATGCACATGAGGCCGCGCACCTCGAGCCCCTGCGTCCGGCACAACTCCACAAGCGCCTCCGCCTCGAGCGGCGCCACGCCGCCCTTCTGTGGCTCCTCGCCGGTGTTCACCTGGACATAGACCGGAATTTGCCGGCCGAGCTTCGCCATTGCCTTGGCCAGCGCCTCGGCGAGCTTCGGCCGGTCCACGGTCTCGATGAGATCGAAGAGGGCCACGGCCTCCTCGGCCTTGTTGGTCTGGAGATGGCCGATCAGGTGCAGGCGCAGATCCGGAAAACGCTGCCGCAGCGCCGGATATTTCGCCTTCGCCTCCTGCACGCGGTTTTCGCCGAACAGGCAATGGCCCGCCGCTTCGGCCTTGCCGAGCTCAGCATGGGCA
>SBBV01000416.1 GCA_005240015.1 Candidatus Odyssella thessalonicensis
CGATCGGCAGCGCGCCGTAGCGCATCGCGTAGATCGGCGTGAGGCCGCAGGGCTCGAAGCGCGCCGACGCCAGCACGAGATCGGCGCCGGCGAAGATCCGATGCGCGAGCGCCTCCTCGTAGCCGATGCGGATCGCGGCCCGGCCGGGGAATTCGCGGCCGCGCGTGCTGAGCCCGTCGACGAGCGATTTTTCCCCGTCGCCGATCAGCGCGAATTGTGCGCCGCGCTCGATCAGCAGCGGAATGGCCTCGGCGACGACGTCCATCATCTTCTGATGCGTGAGCCGGCACGCGGACGCGATCAGCGGCGCCTCGGGATTCGGCTCGAGCCCGAGCTCCTGCTGGAGGCGCTGCTTCGAAACCGCTTTGCCGGAGAGATCGCTGCTGTTGTAGCGGGCGCAGAGATGAAGATCGCCGGCCGGATTCCAGATCGCGGGATCGGCGCCGTTCAGGATGCCGACGAGATCGGCCGCGCGCTGCTTGAGAAGGCCGTGCAGCCCGCAGCCGAACTCCTCGGTGCGTATCTCGTCGGCGTAGCGGGGGCTGACCGTGGTGACGCGGTCGGCGTAGCGGATGCCGGCCTTCAGGCACGAAATGCGCCCGTAGAACTCGGCGCCGTCGACCGTGAGCATGAGCGGTGCCAGGCCGAGCGCAGGGGCGGCCTCGAACGGGAACAAGCCCTGGAATGCCATGTTGTGGATCGTGAACACGCTTGCCGGCCGCGGGCTCCCGAACAGGGTGAGCAAGGCGGGCAGCGTGCCGGTCGGCCAGTCATTGGCGTGGACGACATCCGCGCGCCAATCCGGAATGAGCCGGCCGAGCGCCACCGTCGCGCCGATCCGCGCCAGCAGCCCGAAGCGGAGCGCGTTGTCGGGCCAGTCGCGGCCGTCGGCATCCTGGTAGGGGCCGCCGGCGCGGGCGTAAAGCGCGGGGCAATCGATGAGCAGGACGGAGAGGCCGCTGTCGGGCGTACGGGCGCTGATCAGGCTCCCTCTGCCGACGCCGAGTCCCTCCGGAAGTTCGGCAACCACGTGTTTGCCAGCCGCCGCCTCGAGCGCCCGTGGATAACCCGGCATCAGCAACCGGATGTCGACCCCGGTGCGCGCGAGAGCGGCCGGCAGGGCGGCGCTCACATCGGCGAGCCCGCCGGTCTTGGCGAGCGGGAAGAGTTCGGAGGTGACGAAGAGAACGCGGAGGTCTTTTTGCGAAGACTCGCAGAGGCCTGCGTTCGCCCGTTGAGAGCTGCGGTGAGCGTATCCGTTGGGCGATGGCTTGTCTTCGGCCCGACTGAGATGGCGCCGCCGGCTCTCCACCGCGGTCCTCCCCTCCGATGCTCGCTGCGCGCAGCGACAGCGCCGCGCCTCGAGTTCGTGCCGGAAGCCATACGTGGCGATGATGTTTCAGTTCCGCGCACTACCGAAAATAATTCGACGGTAGTGGAGAGCCTGTGAATCGAATCGCCGGTGGTCGCAGCCTCTGCAACCAAGGCCTCATCCTGAGGCGCCCCGCACCCTCGATGCAGGGCGAGGCGTCTTAGCCGCAGCGCCGGGTGCTGAGCAGCGGAGAGCCGCGGCGCGGCATCCATCCTTCGAGGCACCCGAAGAGGGGCGGGCACCTCAGGATGAGGCCTGGATCAGTGAGTTAGGCCGCGCACACGAACCCGAGCATAGTTGCGCCGCTGCCACGGATTTGGCAGCGGCGCGTGGGGCGAACGAGCTTCTGAACCAAGGCGTTCCCCAAGTTACATACATACGCCGCCCGCACGGCGTTGTTCCGGCCGGTGTTCGCCGAGCGTTGAAACTCGGAAACGCCTTGTCGTCCCCGCGAAAGCGGGGACCCCTGCTCGATGCCGAGCACGGCGGCGGAATGCTTGCGCGGCGGCCGCGGTGTGAGTTCCCCCTTTCGCGGGAACGACAACTCTCATGACAGCGCGCCGTCAGGACTTCGGGCGCGTGATTTCGCGGCGGACGAACTCGCGCTGGGCGCGCAGCGCGCCGAGCCGTTCCACCATCAGCGCCAGCGCGGCCTTGGCTTCGCGCGCGGCGTCTTCGTTGCCGCGCCGATGAAGTTCGTGGAGCCGCTTTTCCTGCAGCGCGATTGCCCCCTCGGCCTGAGCGATCACGCGATCGGAGCGCGCGAGATAGGTTTCCATGGCGGTTTCCTCGGGGTCGATAGTGCCCTTGACATGCGCTAGGCGAGAACGACACAAGGCCATACCGTCGTTCGGTATGGGTCGACGAAGGCGGCTATTCCAGTTCCGGCCGGCGCGTGGTCTTGCCGGCCGTCTGGCGATGCTCCTAGCAGAGGCGCGCGTAACGGAGCCTCAGCTCCTCGAGCGTCTTGTCGGGCCTCGGACGCCGGCCGCGCGCGATGGCGCGTCTGTGCTGCGATCCTTCGGCCAACGCTCTCGCGACGCCATAGCGCCGATCGGCATAGGCATCGAGCGCATCGGCAAGATCGCCCAACTGCTCGGCGCTGGGCTGTCCCTGCGCAAATACGGCCAGTGTCTCTGCGATCGCACGCCGAGCGCGCTCCATGGCGCATCCCCGGTCGATTGATTAATGCTAACCCAGTCGGCCGCCGCGGGCAAAGGCGTTGTCTCACAGTTTGAAAGAGGTCGCGAGCGGCCCCGCGCTTGCCACTTTGACAATGTTCTTTGTATGTTCTAGAATGGAAAACTAATTTCGGTTGCAGGCCTCGCCCGCAGCCGCGCTCTTTCACATCGTTGATCTCATCATGAACGGCGCGCCTTCGTTGGCGTTGCCCTGACGGTTTTGGATGAAACCTCGCCATCCTCGCGCCCCGAGCGATGGCGAGCGCTGACAACCGCAGATACTGGTACGCCCCGAAATGTCACGCCCCATGTCCGGCAGATGCCAACAAAATGCCAACGAAAGCCAACAAATGCCTACACGAAATGGGGAGGGTCCGCGGGTCACGTCCCGCCGCCCCCATGCCGGGCAAAGTCTGTGTTCCGTTGCAGGCTGTCGCCTGCCGCCGCGCTTTATCACATCGTTGATTTGGTCATGAACAGCGCGCCCTTGTCCGTCGCCCTGGCGTCTCTTTGGCGACGCCGAGCGAGAAATGATGACAAATGATGGGGAAAGATGAGCTTGTCGAAAACATCATTGTCGGCCGCCGAGCGCCCCGATGCCCAAAAATTCCGACAAAGATGCCTTGTCGAGAAATGTCGAGAAATGTCGGTGAATGTCGGTGAGTTTCGGTGTTTTAGGGGGAGGGGTTTCCGCGCCTCACCAGCCGAGCCACTTCCGGATGTCGTTCGCCGGCACGACATAGGCGATGCGCGGCGAGCGGTATTGCGGCCGGGTCGTGTCGCCGAGCTCGTAGCCCGCGAGCATGCCGATGAGCTCGCCCTTGGCGTTCACCACCGGTCCGCCCGAGTGGCCCGATTCCACCTCCATCGCCACTTCGATCGCGTTGTCGAAGCCCCAATTGCCGTAGTCGAGCCGCTCGCCGATGTTGGGCACGCGCACGCGGCCGATCGAGACCACGCCCCAGACGCGGCGCGGGCTGCCCAGCGCCAACACGGACTCGCCTTTCCTGACCCGCTTCGAATCGGCGAACGCGATGGGCTCCGCATCGGGCAGCGGCGCCGTGCGCAGGATCGCGAGCTCCTGCTTGGCGCTCACCTTCACGACCTCGGCGGGCAGCGTGCGGCCGTTGGCGAGCCGCACGCGCACCGCGAATTCCGGCCCGCGCGCGATGTGGGCGGCGGTGAGAATGTACCCGTCACGGTTGAGCACGATTCCGCTGCCGGTGTGGAGCTCGCCCCCGCCCTCGCGCGTGATCGGGTCGGGGCGCGCCAACAGCGTCACCATCACGTAGCCGCGCGCGGCGCGCTCGGCCACCGCGCGATAGGCGGGAAAGCCCGCTTCCGCGCCGTCGAGATAGGGATAGGAAAGTGCCGCCTCGCCCGCTGCCTCGCCGCACGCACCGGCGAGCGCGAGCGCGCTGGCAACAACCCCTAGGACGCGCCTTGCCGCGCTGCAGCGCAGGTTGAATTTTCCATTCAAAGACATAAGGTTAGGTTGCCAGACGGAACCCCGCACGGGCAAGTGGCGTTCCTGCCACACTTGCGGAGAATCTGAATTCGCTGGGGGGCCAATCTGTTGACGCCCCAAAGCGGGCCAAAGTACAAAGGTTCGAATCGTCTCGATTCGGGGCCCATTCCGACTCCGTCCGTGGACCTTTTTAAGAGGGGAAGAGCATGAAAAAACTAGCACTCGCGGTCGTCCTGAGCGCGGCCAGCGCGGCGATTGCCGGCAGCGCTCAAGCGTGGAGCTATCTGTGGCCATTCAATGAGACGGCGCCGTACATGGGGCCGTATCAGACCGACAACCTCCGCGCGCTGAAGGGGCAGCCGCCGGCGCCGGTTCCGTTCAACGCCGCGCTGCAGCGCGAGTATGGCGCGCTCGGTGAAGAGGCGCTCGCCGAGTCCGATCACCAGCACGCCGACATGTACATCCGCAAGGGCTTCGCGGCCGGCAACGGCCTCGAGACGTGGCCCGAGGATCCGCGGACGTGGTGGCTGCCGGCCCGCGCGGTGGCGCCGCTCTACGAATGGCACGGCAAGCTCCTCCAGGTGCTGCCGCCCAACCGCACCGCCCGTCCGGCGGCCGCGGCCCGCGCCCAG
>SBBV01000184.1 GCA_005240015.1 Candidatus Odyssella thessalonicensis
ACAGGGCGAAGGCAGTGACCAAACGCTGCCGGACGGGCATGCCCGAGAGCCGCGCCGCCTGCTCGTTGCCGCCGATCGCGTAGAAGGCGCGGCCCAGCTTCGTGTGATGGAGAAGCACGTGCAGCACGCCGAGGGTCAGCGTCGCCACGACCAGGAGCATCGGAATCGGTCCGAGGAATCCGGTCCCGATGAAGCGCAGGGCCGGCGGAAACCCGTGAATGACCTCGCCCTGCATGAAGACATAGCCGATGCCGTGCGCGATCCACAGCATGCCGTAGGTTGCGATGAACGAGGGCACGCGGATGTAGGCGACGACCATGCCGTTGACGAGGCCGCAGGCGAGCCCGACCGCGAGCGCCGCCACGATGCCGAGCACGAGATCGCCGCCGGCCAGAATCGACGCGCCGAGGCACGCGGCCAAGCCCAGAACTGCGCCCACCGAAAGATCGATAGCGCCGGTCAGCACGACGAGCGTAAGGCCTGCCGCGATCAGGAACTGCAGCGATGCCTGGCGCAGGACATTGATTGCATTCGACCAGGTGAGGAAATGCGGGCTCAGGATCGACAGTGCCACGATCAGCAGCAGAAGGGCCGCCAGGCGCGTTGCGACGAAGAAGATGCGCTCCGAGGGCAGCGGTAAGAAAGGCCGCATCGCGGCTTGTGCTGCGGCGCTCATGCGTTGAGCCCTCGCAACGAGTCGAATGCCACGGCGAGGATGATGACGACGCCGACCGCGGCTACCTGCCATTCGGTCGGGACGCTCAGGAGATTGAGGCCGTTGCGCAGCGTCGCGACCGCCAACGCGCCGCCGACGGTGCCGAGGAGGCTGCCGCGCCCGCCGACGAATGAAGTGCCGCCGAGAATGACCGCGGCAATCGCAT
Source organism: Candidatus Odyssella thessalonicensis (assembly GCA_005240015.1). GTDB lineage: Bacteria > Pseudomonadota > Alphaproteobacteria > Bin65 > Bin65 > SBBV01. The sequence goes on from SBBV01000184.1 coordinate 882, forward strand.
CGAACTCGAAACCAATGCCGATCGTGGGATGTGCTGCGTTCGTGCGGGCGGTCATGATGAACGAGGCGAACGCCGCGAGCGTCGCCGCGAAGACATAGACGCCCACGTGGTAGACCTCGAGCCGCACGCCCGCGAGGCGCAGTGCCTTGCGATTACCGCCGATGGCGAACACGTATCGGCCAAACTTTGTTCGGTACAGGATCACCGCGGTGACGGCGAAGAGCGCTATCGTCGTCCAGATCGGGATCGGTAGACCAAGGAACACGCCTTCGTTGAACCAACGCACCGCCGCGGGGAGCCCGGTCACCGAGTTGCCGCCGGTGAGCGCCATGGCCAGGCTGCTGGCCATGCCGAAGGTGCCGAGCGTCACGATGAAGGGTGGCAACTGGATCACGGCGATGAGCACGCCGTTGAGAGCGCCGAACACCATCGCCACCAGAATGGCGGCGACAAGTGCAAGCAGGATTGGCGTGCCGGATACGGTGAGCAGCGCCATGACCACGCCGCAGAGGCCGAGAACCGGGCCGACGCTGAGATCGATGCCTTCGGTCAGGATGACGAGCGTCATGCCGAGCGCGAGAATCGTCACCACGGCCGCCTGCAGCGCGATGTTCACCAAGTTTGCGCTCATCAGGAAATATGGAGAGGCGAACGAGAGCACGACGACGAGGATGACGAGCAGGTAGATGGCGCCCGGCATCGCGAGTGCCACCTGCGCTGCACCCCGCATTCCGCGCATTGGGAGGCCGGTATCGAAGGGGCTCGCGCCCGGGTGGGCGTCTCGTGCCGTCATTGGCGGACGTCCGGCTGAGATCGCATCCAGTCGGCGAAGGCCTTGACCCCGCTCGCCAGGTCGAATCGGACTGCGAAGCCGGTGTCGTCGAGCAGCCGCCGGCCGGCGAGCGGACCGCGCATCGTGTTGTAGGTGGTCCACGGGAGCGTGCCCGGGCCGACCTCCACGACGGCGCCGGGAACGGCCGCGCGCACGGCCTCCGCGACGCTGAACGTGTCGTAATTCCGGCCCGAGCCGAGATGGTAGATCTCGTGGCGCAGCGCGGGTGCGTTGTAAGCAGCGAGAAGGCCGGCAGCCACGTCCGCCACATGCGTGAAGCTGGCGGCGAACTCGCCGCCCGACGCTTCGCGGATCTCAAGGCCTTTGAGCGCCTCGCTGAGGAAAGCGGGAATGGGTCCGCGCGGCAGATCGCGGGGCGCCGGCACCAAGGGCGGCCCATAGACCCAGGAAATGCGCACGACGGCGGCTGAGAGGCCGTACTCGCGCGCATACATGCCGGTCAGCATCTCGCCCATGCGCTTGGTCACGCCATAGACCGTCCGCGCCGAGCTGGGATGGTCCTCGAGAATTGGCTTAGAGAAATTGGTCTCCGCCTGGAAAACCGAGCCGGTGCTCACATAGATGAACCGGCGCCATTTGCGCCGCCGTGCCAGCTCCAGCAGCGCCGCCGTGGCTCCGACGTTCGAGCGGTGCGCCGCCGATGGATTGGGACGGGCAACGCGATCATTCGGCACCGCCGCGGTGTGGATGCAACCTTCGATGTCGGCGCGGCCGCAGAGAAATGCCGTTTCGAAATCGTCTCCTAGATCGCAGCTGACCCACTCGACCTTGCCATTCATGCCGGCGGCGACGGCCGGCGAAAATCGGCTGCGATACTGCGCAATGACGTCGAGGCCGGCGGCGGCTGCTTGCCTGGCAAGCTCGCCCCCCACATGACCCATCGCCCCAGTGATCAGGATCGCCATGGGGGAAGCGCTGCACGCGACGTGCAGGGGCGCGAGCTTGACCTGAGCGACATGGGCACAGGCACCGAACGTTCCTCCCCGATGCGCTGGCCCTAAGGCCTCGCATCGCCTATTTCACCATGCGGAATACTATCTCTTATTGTTCAATGATAGGCACCGCGCGGAACCCTGTCAATCACGACTGAATGTCCAAGCGCCCCGGCGTCATTCGATCCTCCCGCGGAAGGCCTTGGCGCCGAGCTCCGCGGACAATTGATCGGCGGCGGCGCGCACTTTGGCGCTCATTTCCTGCAGTAGTGGCAGGGATAAGCGCCACACCGGCCCGGATATGCCGATGGCCGCGGTCACTTGACCGGTGAAATCGCGGACCGGCGCAGCGACGCAGCGCACTTCCGGGAGGTACTCGCCGTCGTCAAACGCAATGCCGCTTTCCCGGACCTGCGCGATTTCCTGGATGAATCGCTCGCGGTCGGTGATCGTCTTCGGCGTCCTCGGCTCGAGCCGAGTGCCGATCATGAATTGGCGAAAGCGCTCCTCGGGCAAGACCGCGAGGAGGATTTTTCCCAAGGCCGTGCAGTGCGCCGGGCGCAGGCCGCCCGCGCGATCGATCAGTTGAAATGCCCCGGTGCCCGCGACCTTGGCGGCGACGACGACGTCATCGCCCGAGCGGATGGCGAGATGGCTGGTCTCTCCGGTCTCGCGAGCCAGATCCTCGAGCACGGGAGTCGCCAGCCCGACGAGATCGATCTCCGCGCGCGAGCTGGCCGAATGGTCTTTGCACTTGCGGCCAGCTCGGCAAGGCCAATTCCGTCATGGTGCTTCGAAACGATCTCGAGA
>SBBV01000138.1 GCA_005240015.1 Candidatus Odyssella thessalonicensis
CCTGCGCCGGCCGTTCTCGGTGTACGACGTGCCGGAGTCGCCGCCCGGCGCGGTCGACCTGCTCTTCACCGTGATCGGCGGTGGCACCGCGGCGCTACGACGGCGCGCGCAGATTGGCGTTCGAGAACGCGTGGACCGGCGAAAAACTGAAAGTCACCTATTACGAGAACGGGCGCTACATCGACGGCGCGCTGCAGGCGCTCGACCGGATGATGCGCGACCACCGCGACAACACCGTCGTCGAAATGGATCCGCGTCTTTACGATCTGCTGTTCGATCTCCACCGGCTGATGGACAGCGCGAACCCATTCACGCTGATCTCGGGCTATCGCTCGCGGGCGACCAACGGCTTGCTCGCCGCGCGGAGCCGCGCGGTGGCGAAGAACTCGTTCCATCTGCGCGGTTGGGCGGCCGATGTGCGCCTGCAGGGCCGCGATCTGCGCCAGCTGGCGCTGGGTGCCATCTCGCTGCGGCGCGGCGGTGTCGGCATGTACAGCCGCCGCTCGAATTTCATCCACGTCGACACCGGGCCGGTGCGCCGCTGGAACATATGAGTTGGTGAGGGGTGGGACGGAAAATGGCGCGCCGCGAGGCGCGCCATTTTCATTTCTACGCGGACGGAAGGACCTAGCAGACGTTGCGCGGCGGCACCCAGTAGCCCCAGCGATTGTAGAAGCCCGGCCGATAGCAAGAGGAATAGCCGGGCGGCGGGCTCGTCGGCGTGGCGGAGTAGGCGGGCGGCGGCGGGCCGGCGCCCGGCGTAGCCCACGAAATGCTGGAGCGGTAGCCGAGGATGTTGCTCTCGGAGCTGTAGCTGCAGCCGGCCAGCGCAGCGGTTGCGGCCAATGCCGCAAGCGTGACGATGCGTTTCACGTCTCTCTCCCCTATGCGAGTGCGGAACCGGTCCGAGAGAGATACGGAGCGTTAGGGATACCTATCCCTCCGCTCGCGCGAACCCGCGCCTCAGCCCTTGGCCCCAAATCCCTTGCGCAACAGGTGTTTCTGGATCTTGCCGGCGGCGGTGCGGGGGAAATCGCGGACCACCTCGACATGTTTCGGCACCTTGTAGCCCGCCAGGAGCTTGCGGCAGAAGGCACGGAGCTCTTCGCCGTCGAGCGCGGCGCCCGGCTTCGGCAGAACGTAGGCGGCGCCGACCTCGCCCCATTTCGCGTCGGGCACGCCGACCACGGCCACCTCGAGCACGGCAGGATGCGTGTAGATCGCGCGCTCGACCTCGGCGGGATAGACGTTCTCGCCGCCCGAGATGAACATGTCCTTGATGCGATCGACGATGAAGTAATAGCCGTCGCGATCGCGCCTGGCGACGTCGCCGGTCTTGAGCCAGCCGCCGGGCAGGAACGCGGCGCGCGTCGCGGCCTCGTTGTTCCAGTAGCCCGGCGTCACGTTGGGGCCGCGAATCAGAAGCTCGCCGGCCTCGTCGGGGCCGAGATCGCGCCCGTCGGCATCAACGACGCGTACTTCGGAGAGGATCTGCGGCTTGCCGACCGAGCCGATCTTGGCTTCGGCATTGGCCGGGTCCATCAGGAACACGGTGGGTCCGGTCTCGGTCATGCCCATGCCGTTGCAGACGCGGATGCCGCGCGCGGCGAAGCGCCGGATCAGCTCGAGCGGCAAGGGTGCCCCGCCACAGGCCCAGTGGCGCACGCGCGAGAAGTCGAGCTTCTCGAAATCCGGGTCCAGCGCGAGCGCCTGATAGATCGCCGGCACGCCGAAGAACTTCGTGCATTTGCCGGCGATCAGCGCGTCGATGACTTGGCTCGCGTCGAACTTCTTCAAGACGTGGTTCGTGCCGCCGGCGATGAGCATCGGCAGCGTGTAGAGATTGATGCCGGCGGTGTGGAAGAGCGGCAGGAAGTTGAGCGTCGTGTCGGTCGAGGCGAGATCGATCGCCTGGCCGATGTTGACGTAGTTGGCAAAGGCCATGCCGAAGGTCTGGATCACGGCCTTTGGCATGCCGGTCGTCCCGGAGGTGTAGAGCAGATACCAGACCCGATCGGCGGGCCACGCGGTCTCGGCACGCGCTGGCGCCACGCTCGAGAGATCAGCTTCCCAGCCGCTGCGGCTTGCGAACGGAACGCCGAGCGCCGCGGACAGCTGGCGGGCGACCGGCTCGTGGTCCGCGTCGGCCAGCAGCAGCTTCGGCTGGCAGTCCTTCAAGATCGGCAGCAGCTCGGGCACCGGCTGGCGCCAGTTGAGCGGAACGAGGATCGCCTCGGCGCGGCCGCAGGCGAGCAGGATTTCGAAGAACGCGATGTCGTTATGCGAGAGAATGGCGATGCGGTCGCCGCTCTGCGCGTGCTGGCGCAGCAGCGTGGCGGCCTGCGCCACGCGAGCGTCGAGTTCGGCATAGGTCCGCCCCACGCCGGATTCGACCTCGGTGAAGGCGATGTGCGCGGGCGAGAGTGCCGCGCGCTTGGCGGCGATGTCGAAGACGGTCCGCAAGAGCTGCTCTCCTCGCGCGGATTATGCCGGCCGGCGCAGGAAGCGCGCCATGCCCTCATGCGCCGCGGCCGACGTGATCTGCGCGACGAAGCTCTTGCGCTCGGCTTCCAGGCCGGCGGCATACGCGGTGCGGCGCTCTGGCGGCATCAGCCGCGCCTTCGTGCAAGCGAGGGCGCTCGCCACTTTGCCGGCAACGCTGTCGACCCAGGTCGTGATGGTGCAGTCCAGCTCGGCGGGCTCGACCAGTGCGGTTGCAATGCCCCATGCGACGGCTTCGGCTGCGCTCACGCGGCGGTTCAGGAGCTGGACCATGCGTGCCCTGGCGGCGCCGATGCGCTCGGGCAGCAATGCGCTCCAGCCGCCATCGGGGCTGAAGCCGACATCGACGTAGTACGGCTGAAAGAACGCAGCCGGCGTCACGGCGACAAGATCGCAGGCGAGCACGAGGCCGAGCGAGCCGCCGGTGACCGGTCCATGCACGCGGCCGATGACGGGGAAGGGCAGATCAAGCAGCGCCAGGATCGCGCGGTTGAGCGCGCCCACGATGCGGCCGGCATAGGCCGCGCGCTCGCTCGGTATCGTCTCAAAGAAGGCGGCCACGTCGCCGCCGGTCGAGAAGCTGCGGCCATTGGCGCGGAGGACGAGTGCTCTCAGGTCGGCGCCAGCAGCGATCGCGATGTCGCGGTTGAGCGATTCGAGCAGCTCGGGCACGAGACTGTTGTGGCGTTCGGGGCGGTTGAGCGTGATCGTGCCGACGCCGTTCGCCGCCGTGAGGGCGGTGAGCGCGCCGGCGCTCATCGCGCGAGCCCGCGCGCGATGAGGTCCATCGCCGCGTCCACGAGAGGGTCGAGCGGCGCCTTCGCATCCATCAAGGCATAACGCTGGCCGAGATAGACAGCCATGCCCATCAGCGACCAGGCGCGCACCTCGGCGTTGCCGGCGCGGATTTCGCCGCGTCGCTCGGCGCGCGTGAGCGCTCCGCGGTAGGCCCGCGCGAAGTCGGTGTAGTACTTGCGGTAGGCACGCACGTCGACGAATTGCGAGACCTCGACGACGCGATAGTGATCGGGATTGCGGCGGATGAACTCGAGGAACGCCTTAAGGCCCAGGCGTTCGGCATCGAGACGGTCCTTGGCGCTGGCCGTGCGCTCGGTGAGATGCCGGCGCAAGGTGCGCCCCATGTGGAGCACCAGCTCGCGCAGCACGTCCTCCTTGCTGCGGAAGTAGATGTAGAACGTGCCCTGGCCGACGCCGGCCTCGGCCGTGATCGAGCTCACCGAGGTGTCGGCGAAGCCGCGGCGGCCGATCTCGCGCCGCGCCGCGTCGAGCAGCTTCCGCCGCGTGATCTCGCCGCGGCCGGTCTTGGGGAGCGGCAAGAGCCGCCTGCGGCCGCTCATGGCAAAGGTGAACCAAATGTCATGTTGGAGCAGAGGTACTCCCAACCAAGTGGCGTGACAACACGCATTTCGTTCCCGCTTGACGGGGGTTTGCGCGCAAGGTTATGCTGATATGAAACATGAATCAACTGTCATGTTTGGCACCCGCAGGGGCGGTTGCCGGCATGACGCGAGGGAAGGCGCAAAGGAGGAAATATGCAGCGCTCGATGAAAGCATCCCTGGCGATCGCGGCGGTGGCGGCGTTCGCGGGCACGGCGGCGGCGCAGGAAGACATCCGCATCGCCGTCATCTACGGCAAGACCGGCCCGTTCGAGGCCTACGCCAAGCAGACCGAGGCCGGCTTCATGATGGGCCTGGAATACGCGACCGGCGGCAAGATGGAGATCAACGGCCGCAAGATCAAAGTCAGCTTCAAGGATGATCAACTCAAGCCCGACATCGCCAAATCGCTGCTGGAGCAGGCCTATGGCGACGAGAAGGTGCACATTGCGGTCGGCCCCACCTCGTCGGGTGCGGCGCTTGCGATGCTGCCGGTCGCGGCGGAATACAAGCGCGTGCTTCTAGTCGAGCCGGCCGTCGCTGACAGCATCACCGGCGACAAGTGGAACCGCTACGTGTTCCGCACCGGACGGAACTCGACCCAGGACGCTATCTCCAACGCGCTCGCGTTGTGCGGCAAGGATACGTCGATCGCGACGCTGGCGCAGGACTATGCGTTCGGCAAGGACGGCGTCGCGGCATTCGAGGAGGCACTCAAGAAGGCCAATTGCGGCGCCACCATCGTGCACAAGGAATTCGCGCCGCAGAACGCCACCGACTTCACCGCCTCGGCCCAGCGCATGTTCGACGCGCTCAAGGACAAGAAGGGACGGAAGTTCATCTTCATCATCTGGGCCGGCCCAAATCCGCTCGCCAAGATCGCCGACTTGAAGCCCGAGCGTTTCGGCATCTCGCTGGCGCCCGGCGGCAACATCCTTCCGGTGATGAAGACCTACAAGCCCTATCCCGGCATGGAAGGCGCGATCTACTACTACTACGCGTTCCCCAAGAACAAGGCGAACGACTGGCTCGTCGCCGAGCACAAGAAGCGCTTCAACAACGTGCCGCCCGATTTCTTCACCGCCGGCGGCATGAGCGCGGCGCTGGCGGTGGTCGCCGCCATCAAGAAGGCCGGCAGCACCGACACCGAGAAGCTGATCGCCGCCATGGAAGGCCTCGAGTTTGAGACGCCGAAAGGCATGATGACCTTCCGCAAGGAAGACCATCAGGCGATGCAGGCGATGTATCACTTCCGGGTCAAGAAGGACTGGAAGGACGATTTCGACATGCTCGAACTCGTGCGCGAGATTCCGGCCAAGGACATCCACGTCCCGATCCGCAACAAGCGCTAGTCCAAGGCGGGCGGCGGCGCATCGC
>SBBV01000530.1 GCA_005240015.1 Candidatus Odyssella thessalonicensis
ACCTATGAGGGGGCCACGCCCGAGACCATCGACGCGCGGATCACGAGCATCCTCGAAAGCGCGGTCGCGCGCGTGCAGGGCGTCAACGCGATCTCCTCGCAGTCCTCCTACGGCCTCTCGCGCATCACGATCGAGTTCACGGCCAAGACCGACTTGAACGTCGCCGCCAGCGACGTGCGCGAAGCGGTGGCGCGCATCACGCGGCGCCTGCCCGAGAAGGTGGAGGCGCCCACCGTCGTCAAGGCCGATGCCGACGCGACGCCGATCATGCAGCTCGCGATCTCCTCGCGCACGATGTCGGTCGACGCGCTCACGCGCTTCGTCGAGGACCGCGTCGTGCAGCGTCTGACGGCGGTCAAGGGCGTCGCGGACGCCACGACCTACGGCACCCGTGCGCCGATCATCCGCGTCTCGGTCAACCAGGTGACGCTCGCGAGCCGCGGCCTCTCGATGCAGGACGTGGTCGCGGCGCTAGGACGCGCGGCGCTCGATACGCCCGCCGGCACGCTCGAGAACCGCCAGCAATCGCTGCTCGTGCGCACCGAAGCGCCGGTCGCGACCGCGGCGGAAATCGCCGCACTCTATGTGAATGACGTCACGCGCGTCGGCGACGTCGCCACCGTGCGCGCGGGCTCGGCCACGCCGAGCTCGACCGTGCGCCTCGGCGGCCAGCTCGCGATCGGCATCGGCATCCTGCGCCAGGCGCAGTCCAACACGCTCGACATCTCGCAAGGCGTGCGCGCGGCCATCGCCGAGCTGCAGCGCGACCTGCCGCAGGGAACCACGATCTCGATCATCTCGGACGATGCGGTGTTCGTCCGCGCCTCGCTCGAGGAGGTGATGGAGACGCTGTTCATCGCCACCGCCATCGTCATCCTCGTCATCTATCTCTTCCTCGCGTCGGTGCGCGCGACGCTGATACCGGCGGTCACGATTCCGGTGTGCACGCTCGGCACCATCGCCGGCATCTGGCTCGCCGGCTTCTCGGTCAACGTCTTCACGCTGTTCGCCTTGGTGCTCGCCACCGGCATGGTGGTCGACGACGCGATCGTCGTGCTCGAGAACATTGAGCGCCGGCGGCATCAGGGGCTCGGGCTGCGCGCGGCCGCGGTGCTCGGCACGCGCGAGGTGTTCTTCGCCGTGATCTCGACCACGGCCACGCTCGCCGCAGTGTTCATTCCGATCTCGTTCCTGCCCGGCACCGCCGGCAAGATGTTTGCCGAGTTCGGCTTCGTGCTCGCTTTCGCGGTCACGATCTCGTCCTTCGTCGCACTCACGCTCTGCCCGGTGCTGGCAGCCAGGCTGCCCGAGTGGGGGAGATCGCGGAAGGAGCGCGCGCCGACCCTGTTCTCGCGCGCATGGGGCCGAGTCGGCGCGGCCGCGGGCGGCTTCTACAACAGCACGCTCGAATGGACGCTGCGCCTGCGCTTCCTCGTCATCGCGGGCGCCGCCGCATTCGCGGTCGTCGCGGTCACGATCTTCCTGGCGCTGCCGCAGGAGCTCACGCCGTCCGAGGACCGCGGCACGATCACGATCCAGGCGCGCGGCACGCAGGGCATCAACCTCGGCTACATGACCGAACAGGTCGCCAAGGTCGAGGAGATCCTGCAGGAATATGTCCGCTCCGGCGAAGTGACGAACGTGCTCTCCTTCGTCGGACGCGGCGGCACCAACGTGGCGCAGATCGTTGCGACCCTGGCGCCTTGGGAGAAGCGCAAGCGCAGCCAGCAGCAGATCCAGGCCGAGCTGCAGCGCCGCTTCCAGGCCGTGCCGGCGCTGCGCCTCTCGATGCGCGCCCCCAACAGCCTCGGCATCCGCGGCGCCGGCACCGGGCTGAACTTCGCGATCACCGGGGCCGACTACGCCGCCATGGCCGAGGCCGCGGAGAAGCTGGTGGCGGCGATGGCGCAGAGCCCGAACTTCACCGACCCGCAGCTCACCTACGATACGACGCAGCCGCAGTTGAACGTCAGCATCGACCGCGAGGCGGCGATCAAGCTCGGCATCGCGATCGACGCGATCACGACGCTCGTGCGCACGATGATCGACGAGTACACGGCGGCGCAGCTGTTCGTCGGCGACCGCATCATCGACGTCGTGCTCACCGCGGGCGGGCGGCCGATCAACGATCCCACCGACGTCGAGACGCTATTCATCAAGGCGCGCGACGGCCGCTTCATCCCGCTCGCCTCGGTGGTCGCGATCAAGGAGATCGCGGTGGCGCCGGCGCTCGGGCGCGAGAGCCAGCGCCGCGCCGTGCCGATGCGCGCCGGGCTCGCCGAGGGCTTCGCGATGTCGTCGGCCATCGCCGAGATGCGCGCCCTGGCGCGGCAGGTGCTGCCGCCGGGCATGGGCATCGTTCTGCTCGGCGAAGCCTACACGCTCGAGCAGGGCACGCAGAGCGGATTGATCGTGTTCGCGTTCGCGATCGTAATCGTGTTCCTGGTGCTGGCGGCGCAGTTCGAGAGCCTGGTGAGCGCCGCGGTCATCATGCTGACGGTGCCGTTCGGCCTCGCCGCCGCGGTCTACGCGATCCTGCTCACCGGCGGCTCGATCAACTATTACAGCCAGATCGGGCTCGTGCTCCTGGTCGGCATCATCGCCAAGAACGGCATTCTCGTCGTCGAATTCGCCGATCAGCTGCGCGACCAGGGTCTGCCGGTGGCGCGCGCGATCCGCGAGGCGGCGCGCATCCGCCTGCGCCCGGTGATGATGACCATGATCTCGACCGTGATCGGCGGCCTGCCGCTCGTGCTCGCGTTCGGCGCCGGCGCCGAGGCGCGCGAGGCGCTCGGCTGGATCGTGGTGGGCGGCTTGGGCTTTGCCACCATCTTCACGCTCTATCTCATTCCAGTGTTCTATTCGCTGCTCGCCGGCCTCGCCAAGCCGCGCGCCACGGAGGCGCAGGATCTCGAGGCCGAGCTCGCCGCCGCGTCGAGTGTCATGGACACGCGCGCTGACCGCCCTGCCGACGAGAGCACAGCGCGCTAGACCCGCGCCTCAGTGAAACGAGAAGTATGTCGACTGCACCAGCCAGAAGGCGATCGCGAACAGCACCGCCGCGATGCCGGTTGTGATCCCGGCCTTCAGCCAGAGCCGCGGTTTCGCCGGCGCCCCGGCATCATGACCCAACGCCTCGTCGCCGGCGCGGCGGATGCCCCAGGGCAGGACGGCGAAGAACACCATCCACCAGATGATGACGAAGAGGATGATGGCGGACGTCCACGTCATCGGTTGCCGCCGGCGTCCAAGCCACCCAACCTTGTCGTCCCCGCGAAAGCGGGGACACACGGTGCCGCCGCCTCGGCATACGCGCGGACGATGTGCGGCGGAGATATAGGTCCCCGCTTGCGCGGGGACGACAACGGAGGGAGGCGGTTGCACACGAAGATCCTAAGCCTGCTCGATCTCGACCAGCGTGCCGCAGAAATCCTTGGGGTGCAGGAAGAGTACGGGCTTGTCGTGCGCGCCGATTTTGGGCTCGCCGTCGCCGAGGACGCGGGCGCCGTCCGCCTTGAGCTTGTCGCGTGCGGCCAGGATGTCGTCCACCTCGAAGCAAACGTGGTGCATGCCGCCCGCCGGGTTGCTCGCCAGGAACTTGGCGACCGGAGAATTTTCTCCAAGCGGATGAAGCAGTTCGATCTTGGTGTTGGGAAGCTCCACGAAGACGGTAGTGACGCCGTGCGCGGGCATGTCGACGGGCGCCGAAACCCTCGCGCCAAGGACGTCGCGGTAGATGCGGCTCGCCGCTTTCAAATCCGGAACCACAATGGCAACGTGGTTGAGACGCCCGATCATAGGCTTACCCATGTATTCTGAGGATTTACTCTATACGCGTACGACGTGTACGGCCGTCGCCGGTTTTTTGCCCTTCGTCTCCATGAGCGTACGCCGGATCGCGCGGTAGGCCGCCTCCTCGACCGCGCCATCGTCGCCGCGCTGCTGCCCGGAGAGCTTGCCCAGCGCCTCCTCGATCGCGTCGATGAGCGCGTCCTCGAGCTCGCGCTCGTCGCCCTCTTCGGCCAAGCCGTGCAGCGTCAGCTGTGGATCGGCCGCGAGTCGGCCCTTCCGGTCGAGCACCACGGTGGCCACGGCCGAGCCGTTGTAGAGCATGCGCTTGCGTTCTTTGATCACCGCGCCGTCGAGCATCACGAGCTGCGTGCCGTCGAGCACCAGGCGCCCATAGGGAACCTCATCGACGATCTCGGGCCGCCCCGGCGCCAGCCGCACCATCTGCCCGTTGGTGGCGACGATGGTGTTGGGAATCTGCAAGGATTGGCCGAGCTTCTCGTGCTCCATCATGTGGCGCGCCTCGCCGTGCACCGGCACCAGGATACGCGGGCGAATCCATTGGTACATCTGCGCGAGCTCGTCGCGGGCCGGATGGCCGGAGACGTGGACGAAGTGGTCCTTCTCCGTCACCACTTCGGCGCCGAGGATCGCCAGCGCGTCGTGCAGGCGGTTGATGGCGCGCTCGTTGCCCGGAATGATGCGCGAGGAGAAGATCACGACGTCGCCCGGCTCGAGCGACACGTTGGGGTGCGAGCCGGCGGCGATGCGCGCCAGCGCCGCGCGCGGCTCGCCCTGGCTGCCGGTGGCGGCCATCAGCACGCGCTCGCGCGGCAGCTCGGCCGCTTCCTGCTCGGAGAGGAACGGCGGGATATCGCGCAGATAGCCGGTTTCCTTCGCCGCCTCGTAGATGCGCCAGAGCGATCGGCCGACCAGCGCCGCGTGGCGCTTCGTCGCCTTGGCGACCTCCGCCACCGTCTCGAGCCGCGCCACGTTGCTGGCGAAGCAGGCGATGACCACGCGTTTCTCGTAGCGCTTGACCAGCTCGATGAGGCTCGCGCGCACCTCCGCCTCGGAGCCGGCGACGCCGGCGCGGAACACGTTCGTGGAATCGCCGACGCAGGCGAGCACGCCTTCCTCGCCGATCTTCCGCAGCTGCGCCTCGTCGACCGGCTGGCCGATGAGCGGCGTGGGATCGAGCTTCCAGTCGCCGGTGTGGAAGATCGTGCCGGCCGGCGTGCGGATCAGCAGCGCATTGGGCTCCGGGATCGAATGGGTGAGCGTCACCATCTCGATGTCCCAGAAGCTGCCGACCTTGAAGCGCGTGCCGGGCTTCAAGATATTGATGCGCGCCTCGTCCTCGAGCCCCACGTCCTGCAATTTCCGCTTGAGCACCGCGGCGGTGAACGGCGTCGCCCACATCGGGCATTGCAGCCGTTCCCAGAGATAGGGCACCGCGCCGATGTGATCTTCGTGGGCATGGGTGAGCACGAGGCCGTCGAGATCGGAGGCGCGGTCGACGATCCAGCCCGGGTCGGGCATCAGCACGTCGACGCCGGGGATCTGCTCGTCGGCGAAGGTGACGCCGCAATCGACCATGAGCCAGCGGCCGCGATAGCCGAACAGGTTCATGTTCATGCCGATCTCGCCCGCCCCGCCGAGCGGGAGGAACAGAAGCTCGTCGCTGTTCGCTGGCTTCGCGCGCGCGTCCATCAGCGCTTGTTCCGGTGATAGATGTCGGCGATGCCGCGCAGGGTGAGATCGGGGTCGAGATGCTCGATCGCCGGGCAGCCGGCCGCGATCAGCGGCACGAGCCCGCCGGTGCCGATGACGGTCAGGCGCCCGCCCTGCTCCTTCTGGATGCGATCAAGGAGTCCTTCGATCAAGCCGATATAACCCCAGTAGATTCCCGATTGCATGGCGCCGACCGTGCCGCGCCCGATGACCCGCGCCGGGCGGCGGATCTCGATGCGCGGCAGCTTGGCGGCGCCCATATATAACGCTTCGAACGCAATGTTTATGCCGGGCGAGATCACGCCGCCGACATAGTTGCCCTCGCCGTCGAGCACGTCGAAGGTGGTGGCGGTGCCGAGGTCGACCACGACCGCCGGCATCTTGTAGCGCGATTTGGCGGCGACCGCGTTGGCGATGCGGTCGGCGCCCGCCTCCTCGGGCCGGTCGATCAGGATCTTCAAGCCGTAGTCGAGCTGGGGATCGCCGACCACGAGCGGCTCGCCGCCGAAATAGCGCTGGCAGAGGCTCTTCAGGTTGAAGCTCGCCTGCGGCACGACGTTGGAGAGGATGGCGCCGTTGATGTGCTTTCGCTCCAAACCCTCGAGCGCCATCAGCTGCGTCAGCCACACCATGTATTCGTCGGCGGTGCGGTGGGACTGCGTCGAGATGCGCCAGCTCCCGCGCTTGTCCGCACCGTCGAACACCGCGAACACGGTGTTGGTGTTGTTCGAATTGATGACGAGGAGCATCAGGTGTCCCCAAGAACCCCGAAGGGGTTCAGCCCCAGTGCCCAGGGTTGCCGCGCAGCGGCTACCCTGGGAATTGAACGATCCAAGGATTCAACCCCGAAGGGGTTGTGGCACGCACGCACGGCCACAACCCCTACGGGGTTGAACCTGTCGGCCGCGTTTTTCCCAGGGTAGCGGCTTCGCCGCAACCCTGGGCTTTGGGCCGGAACCGCTTCGCGGTTCATTCTACGACCTCTCCGTAAGAAATCGTCTCACGACGCGAATCGGCAAGCTGCAGGACGAGCGCCCCCGATGGATCGAGCCCGACGAACTTCCCTTCCCGCTCGTCGCCGTTGCGCTTGATGCGCAGGGTTTCGCCGAGCGCGTGGGCGCGGGCCAGCCAAGCTTCGCGCAGCGGCGCGAAACCGGCGCCGAGCCAAAGCCGATACCAGTGGTCGAAGCGTCCGGCGACCATCTCGAGCGCGCGCTCGACCGAAGGGTCGCCGCCGAGCGCCGCGAGGCTGGTCGCGGGCCAATTCGCCTTCTCCGGCGTCTCGGCGACGTTCAGGCCGATGCCGGCGACGAGCCAGTCGAGCGTCTCGGGCGTGCCGCGCGACTCGAGCAGGATGCCGGCGATCTTCTTGCCGCCGGCGAGCACGTCGTTGGGCCATTTGCACCTGGCAAGCGCACCTTTCGCAAGCTGCTCGATCGCCTCGGCCACCGCCACCGCGATGCCGAAGCCGAGTTCGCCGGCCTGCGCCGGCTTCACCGGCGGGCGCAGCACGAAAGAGGCGTAGAGATTGCCGTGCGGCGAAACCCACGTGCGGCCCCGGCGGCCGCGCCCCGCGGTCTGGATCGCGGCGGTGACGACGAGGCCCTCGCCGGCGCCGGCTTCCGCGAACCGGCGCGCCTCGTCATTGGTGCTGGCGACGCGGTCGAAGGCGATCCGCCGATAGCCCGCCGGCAACGCCGCTGTCCCACCGTTAGTGGGCGTCGTCACCCGGCGAGGCTCTTCACGGCCTGCTCGGCGGCGCGCACGAGCGGGCCCGGGAACAGGAAGAAGAACAGCGTAAACGCCGCCGTGGCCGCCTGGATGAGGCCGAGCTCGCGCCCGGGCATGCGGTCGAACGCATCCGCCGGCTCGTCGAAGTACATGAGCTTCACGATGCGGATGTAATAGTAGGCCGCCACGACCGAGGCCAGGACGCCGAGGATCGCGAGCGTATAGAGCTTGGCGTCGATCGCGGCCATGAACACGTAAAGCTTGCCCCAGAAGCCGGCGAGCGGCGGGATGCCGGCCATCGAGAACATCATGATCAGCAGCACGAGCGCCATTGCCGGCCGTGTCTTCGAGAGGCCCGCCAGATCGGGGATCGCCTCGACCATCTGGCCGCCGCGGCGCATGCAAAGCACCACGGCGAAGGCGCCGAGCGTCATCGCGATGTAGATCGCCATGTAGATGAGCACGCCGCGATAGCCGGCCTCGGTGCCGGCCGCCAAGCCGATCAGCGCGTAGCCGACATGGCCGATCGAGCTGTAGGCGAGCAGACGCTTGATGTTGCTCTGGTTGATCGCGGCGAAGGCGCCCAGCGCCATCGAGCCGATCGAGATCAGGATCAGCACCTGCTGCCACTGCCCGACCAGCTTGCCGAACGGACCGACCAGCACCGAGACGAAGAGGCCCATCGCGGCGAGCTTGGGCGCCGCCGAGAAGAAGGCCGTCACCGGCGTGGGGGCACCCTCGTAGACGTCGGGGGTCCACATGTGGAACGGGAAGGCCGAAACCTTGAACGCCAAGCCCACCATCACGAAGACGAGGCCGATGATGACGCCGACATTGCCGGCGTCCTTCTCGGTCAGCACGGTGGCGAGCTGGAAAAAGTTGGTCGAGCCGGTGAAGCCGTACACCAGCGAAGCGCCGTAGAGCAACATGCCGGAGGCGAGCGCGCCCAAGACGAAGTACTTCAAGCCGGCCTCGGTCGACTTCACCGAATCGCGCCGGAACGAGGCGACCACGTAGAGCGAGAGGCTCTGCAGCTCGAGGCCGACATAGAGCGCGATGAGGTCGTTGGCCGAGATCATCATCATCATGCCCGTGGTCGCGAGCATGATGAGGATCGGGAACTCGAACCGCGCGATGCCTTCGCGCTGGTTGTAGCCGATCGCCATGACGATGCCGAGCGCCGACGCGCCGAGCACCAGGATCTTCACGAACGCGGCGTAGAGGCTGACGGCGAACATGTCGGCGAACAGCAGCAGCCGCCCGGTCGTGGGGCTGAGCCAGGCGACGAGCAGCGCCACCCACGCGAGGGTGATCACGGCGAGCCACGAGACCAGGCGCGTCGACTTCTCGCCCAGAAAGACGCCCAGCATCAGGAGCGCCATCGCCGAAGAGACGAGGACGATCTCCGGCAGCGCCGGCACGATCTGGACCCAGCTCATCGCGCCCCCACCACGCCCGGGAAGCAGGCGGCGTCGCGCGCGCAGATCGCCGCCTTGAAGTCGCTGACCAGGCCTTTGACCGAGGGCCCGATCACGTCGAGGAACGACGACGGATAGACGCCCATCCAGATCACGAGCAGCACCAGCGGCGCGAAGACGATGACCTCGCGGAAATTGAGGTCGGTGATGGTCTTCAGGTCGGCGCGCACCAATTGTCCGAAGATCACGCGGCGATAGAGCCAGAGCATATAGGTGCAGCCCAGCACCACGCCGCTCGCCGCCAGCACCGCGACCCAGACATTGGCCTGGAACGTGCCGAGCAGCACCAGGAACTCGCCGACGAAGCCGCTGGTGCCGGGCAGGCCCACCGAGGCCAGCATCATCACCATGAACACGAACGCGTATTTCGGCATGCGATGGACCAGGCCGCCATAGCGCTCGATCAGGCGCGTGTGCATTCGGTCGTAGACCACCCCGACGATCAGGAAGAGCGAGGCGGAGACGATGCCGTGGGAAAGCATCTGGAAGATGGCGCCCTGCACCGCCTGCTCGCCCAGCACCGCCTTGTCCTTGATCTGATGCGTGGCGGCGAAGATGCCGAGCGTCACGAATCCCATGTGCGCAACGCTCGAATAGGCGACGAGCTTCTTCATGTCCTCCTGGGCGAGCGCCACCAGCGACGTGTAGATGATCGCCACGATCGAAAGCGCGTAGACCAGCGGCGTGAAGTAGATCGAGGCTTCGGGAAACATCGGCAGCGAGAAGCGCAGGAAGCCGTAGCCGCCCATCTTCAGCAGCACGCCGGCCAGCATCACCGAGCCCGCGGTCGGCGCTTCCACGTGCGCATCCGGCAGCCAGGTGTGCACCGGCCACATCGGCGTCTTCACCGCGAAGCTCGCGAAGAAGGCGAGCCAGAGCCAGGTCTGCATGCTCGCGTCGATGCCCTTGTCCTTGGCGAAGGCGAGCAGCGCCGGGATGTCGGTGGTCCCCGCCTGGAAATAGAGCGCGAACATCGCCAGCAGCATCAAGATCGAGCCGAGCAGCGTGTAGAGCACGAACTTGAACGCCGAGTAGACGCGCCGCTCGCCGCCCCAGATGCCGATAATGAGGAACATCGGGATCAGCACGCCCTCGAAGAAGACGTAGAAGGTCACGAGGTCGAGGGCGCAGAAGGTGCCGACCATCAAGGTTTCGAGCACCAGGAACGCGATCATGTATTCGCGCACGCGCTCTTTCACCGCCGTCCACGCCGAGATCACGCAGATCGGCGTCAGCAGGGTCGCGAGCAGCACGAAGAACATCGAGATGCCGTCGACGCCCATCTTGTAGGTGAGCGTATAGTTGCCGGGCAGCTCGAACCACTTGAGCGTCTCGACGAACTGGAAGCCGGCCTTCGACTTGTCGAAATTGATCCAGATCAGCAGCGAGACGAGGAACGTCGCGAGCGACGTCCAGAGCGCCATGTAGCGCGCGTTGCGGTTGGTCGCCTCCTCATCCCCGCGCACCAGCGCGAGGATGAAAAGCACGCCGACCAGCGGCAGGAACGTGACGACGGTGAGAAGCGGCCAGCTGGTCATCCCGCTACCTCAGCACCCGGAACACGCCGAACAGCTCCAGGGTGACGAACACGACGACGCCGACGAGGATCGCAAAGGCGTAGTGGTAGACGTAACCGGTCTGCAGCGCCGCCACGCGGCGCGCGGTCTTGATCGTGGTGGCGGCGATGCCGTCGGGCCCGAACCCGTCGATGACCTTGCCGTCGCCGCCGCGCCAGAGCAGGCGCCCCACCCAGAACGCGGGGCGCACGAAGATCGCGTCATAGAGCTCGTCGAAGTACCACTTGTTGAGCAGGAACTTGTAGAGCGGCTCGTGCTGTGCCGCGAGGCGCTCGGGCAGGCGCGAGCTCGTCATATAGGCGTACCAGGCGAGCGCGATGCCGAGCACGCCGACGACGGCCGGCAGCAGCGCCACCCAGATCGGCGAGTGATGCGCATGCTCGAGCGCCTTGTGCTCACCGACGATCTTGATCGATGGCCCCCAGAAGCTTTGCCAGCCCTCGCCGACGAACGATTTGTAGCCGAGATAGCCGGCCACGACCGCGCCGGCCGCAAGCACGATCAACGGCACCATCATCGTCCACGGTGTCTTCTCGATGTGCTCGTAGGTGTGCGGATCGCCGCGATAAGGCAGGTGGAAGGTCATGAAGAGAAGGCGCCAGGAATAGAACGCCGTCATCAGCGCCGCTGCGACGCCCGTCCAGAAAGCGAAATACCCGACATTGGTCTCGGCGCCGAAGGCCGATTCCAAGATGATGTCCTTCGAAAAGTACCCGGCAAAGAAGGGGATGCCGGCGAGCGCCAGGCTGCCGATCCACATCACGATCGCGACCGGCTTCATCTTGCTCCAGAGGCCGCCCATCTTCCGCATGTCCTGCTCGTGGTGCATGCCGTGGATCACGGCACCCGAGCCGAGGAACAGCAGCGCCTTGAAGAAGGCGTGCGTCATCAGATGGAAGATCGCCGCCGGATAGGCGGAGACGCCGGCGGCGAAGAACATGTAGCCGAGCTGCGAGCAGGTCGAATACGCGATCACGCGCTTGATGTCGTTCTGCACGAGGCCGATCGTGGCGGCGAAGAACGCGGTGATCGCGCCGATGACGGTGACGAGCGCGAGCGCATCGGGCGCGTACTCGAAGATCGGCGAAAGGCGCACGACCATGAACACGCCCGCCGTCACCATCGTGGCGGCGTGGATGAGGGCCGAGACCGGCGTCGGACCTTCCATCGCGTCGGGCAGCCAGGTGTGGAGCAGGAACTGGGCCGATTTCCCCATCGCGCCGATGAACAGCAGGATGCAGGCGATGGTGAGCGCGTATTGGCCATCCACCATGACACCGGCGAACGCGATCTTCTTACCGGCTAGCTCCTGCGCCGCCGGCAGCACGGTGCCGAAGTCGAGCGAGCCGAAGATCATGAACACGGCGAAGATGCCGAGCGCGAAGCCGAAATCGCCGACGCGGTTGACGACGAAGGCCTTGATCGCGGCGGCATTGGCCGAATCGCGGTGGTAATCATGGCCGATGAGGAAGTAGGAGCAGAGCCCGACGCCCTCCCAGCCGAAGAACATCTGCACGAAATTGTCCGCCGTCACCAGCATCAGCATCGCGAAGGTGAACAGCGAGATGTAGGCGAAGAAGCGCGGGATGCCCGAGTCCCCCTCCATGTAGCCGATCGAATAGAGGTGGATGAACGCCGAGCAGAAGGTGACGACGAACACCATCACCGCCGACAGCATGTCGTAGCGCAGCGCCCACGGGATCCGGAGTTCGCCCGAGGCGATCCAGGTGAAGACCTGGATGGTCGTCGGCTGCGGATTGGGTGTCGAGGCGAACTGCCAGAGGATGATGCAGCCCAGGATCGCCGACAGGAACAAAAGGCCCGTCGTGATGATCTGCGAAAGCCGGTCGCCGATGAGGCGGCCGAACAGGCCGGCGATCACTGCGCCCAGAAGCGGGAGGAAGACGGCGGCGGTGTACAAGGGGTCAGCCCTTCATCACGTTGATGTCTTCCACCGCGATGGAGCCGCGATTGCGGAAGTAGACGACGAGGATCGCAAGGCCGATCGCGGCCTCGGCGGCCGCCACGGTCAAGACGAACATCGTGAAGATCTGGCCGACGAGGTCCTTGAG
>SBBV01000359.1 GCA_005240015.1 Candidatus Odyssella thessalonicensis
AGAATGCCGGTGTTGAGCGCGGTCTTGATCACGGTCACGGCCAGCAGCAGCAGGATGAGCGCGCCCCAATGCTCGGAGAGGAACTTGAAATCGATGAGCAGGCCGACCGAGAGGAAGAACACCATCAAGAGCACGCCCTGGATCGGGCGCGTGCTCACGATCATCGGGTGGCGCGCGGTGCTGTTGCCGATCACGAGCCCGGCCAGGAACGCGCCGAGCGCCGGCGTCAGCCCGATGAGGCCGGTGACGGCGGCGCCGCCGAAGCAGAAGGCGAGGCCGCCCAGCGCCACGAGCTCGGCCGGCGCGTGCTCGTCGCTCAGCGGCAGCACGAGACGCTTCCGCCGTGCCAAGAAATAGACGAGCGCCGCCACGCCGCCGAGCGCCAGCACGAATTTCAACGCGGTCCAGGCACTGAAGATGCCGGGGCCGAGCAGGGTCACCGCAATCAGCAGGGGCACCACCGCGAGGTCCTGCGCGATCAGCACGCCGACCACGAGCTGGCCCACCGGCGTGCGCAGGATGTTGGTCTGCTCGAGCAGCTTGATGACGACCGCGGTGCTCGAGAGCGCCACGACGAAGCCGAGCACGGCCGCTTCGCCCCAGCCGAGCCCGCCCAGGAGCGCGATCGGCAGCATGAGCAGCAGGCCGGCGGCGATCTGGAGCGCGGTGGCGGCGGCCGAGACCTTCCACACCTCGCGGAAGGCGTAGAGGCTCATCTCCATCGCGACGAGAAAGAGGAGGAGCAGCACGCCGAGTTCGGCCAGGAAGCCGATGGTCTCGCGGTCGCGGACCAGGCCGAAGCCGGCCGGGCCGAGCAGCACGCCGGCCAGGATGTAGCCGACGATCGGCGGCTGCCCGAGCCGGCGCATGCCGAGCCCGCACAGGAGCGCCGCGCCCATCACGAGCGCCAAGCCGGTGAGATCGCCGGTGCCGTGCATCCGCGCACGTTAATATGCGCGCCATGCTGCTGTCAGCCCGTTCGCGCCGGGTTGCGAGCGGAAGCGCCGCAAGAAAGTGAACAGGGAGCCGGGGAGCCGGGGAGATTTTAGGATTGCGCTTCGCGCGCCAAGGCTAGCCGGCGAATGCCGTCCCTGAGGAACGCAGTATGAAAGTTCAGGAGCAATCCAACGGGGATGCCGGAGAGCTTCATATACGTCAGCAACTGCGCCTTATGAACGGGTTGGAGTCGGTCGGCGCATTTGATTTCCACGATGACCGAATCCTCGACCACCAAAGTCCATTCGATAGCTGCACTCAGGAGGTTGTCCCTTGTAGCTGATGGGGACAGCCACTTGGCGTACGAATGCCACGTTCCCTGCCTTCAACTCGGCGCATAAGCATTCCTCGTAAATCGACTCCAGCAAGCCGGGCCCGAGGGTGCGATGGACTTCGATCGCGTAGCCGATGATCCGCTGCGTGAGCGCGTCCGCAAGGAGTGGCTGCGACAGCAATCTATTTTTCTCCCCGACTCCCCGCCTCCCTGTTCACTTTCCTTTGTTTCCGTCGGCGGCGCGTTAGAACAACGTCAGCTGCTGGCCCGGGAGTGCGGGGCGCTTGAATTTGGTGCAGTCGAGCGGGCGGCCTTCGCGCTCGAGGCCGAGCCGGCGCGCGGCGATCATGAAGCGCTGGCGGATCATGCCGGCATAGCCGCCGGTCGGGCGGAAGCGCGAGCCGAACTCGCCGTCGTTGAGCTTCCCTTTGCGCATGCCGCGGATGAGGTCGAGCACGCGCTTCTTCTTCATCGGCGCGTGGACGTCGAGCCAGTCGATCCAGAGATCCTTGATCTCGTGCGGGAGGCGCAGCATCACGAAGCCGGCCGAGGTGGCGCCGGCATCGCGCGCGGCTTCCAGGATTGATTCGAGCTCGTGATCGGTCACGGCCGGGATGACCGGCGCCGCCATCACGCCGACCGGGATCCCGGCCTCGCTCAACGCGCGCATCGCGGCGAGCCTGCGCGCCGGCGTCGCCGCGCGCGGCTCCATGCGCCGCGCCAGCTCGCGGTCGAGCGTGGTCACCGAGAGCCCGACCCAGACCAGGTTCTTGGCCGCCATGCGCGAAAGAATATCGATGTCGCGCGCCACCAAGGCGCCCTTGGTCACGATCGTGACCGGGTGATCGCAGCGCTCGAGCACCGTCAGGATCGAGCGCGTCACCTTGAAGCTGCGCTCGACCGGCTGGTAGGGGTCGGTGTTGGTGCCCATCGCGATCGGCTGGCACACATATTTGGGATCGGCGAGCTCGGCCTCGAGGAGCTTGGCCGCATCGGGCTTGGCGAACAGCTTGGTCTCGAAATCGAGCCCGGCCGAGAGCCCGAAATAGGCGTGCGTCGGCCGCGCGAAGCAGTAGACGCAGCCGTGCTCGCAGCCGCGATAGGGATTGATCGAGCGGTCGAAGCCGATATCGGGCGACTGGTTGTAGGCGATGATCGTCTTCGTCGCATCGACCGACACTTCGGTGCGGATCGGCGGCGGCACGTATTCGGTTCCGCCGCCCTCGGTCCAGCCGGGGTCGGACCAGTCGTCGGCGAAAGCCTCGCGGCGGTAGCGCTCGAAGCGGCCGCTCGGATTGATCGTGGCGCCGCGGCCCTTGCGCGCCTCGCTGGGCACGGCCGGAACCGCGCGCGGCGGCAAGCCGAGCGGCACCGGTGCCGGGGTTCGATGCGGGCGCTCCATGTCTCCCAACATAGGCCGTTTTGTGAATAAATCAAGAACAAAAACGGACTAGGAGCGGAACAGTTCCGTCTCGGCGTCGAGGCCGGCGCGGATCGCGGCAATGCGGTCGGCGTCGACATAGTCGGCGACCGTGCGCTCGATGTGGGCGGCATGGTCGGGCGCCAGGCGCTGCTTGGACCAGCCGCCCTCCCGCTCGGAGAGCACGCGCCAGCGCACGCACCAGGTGAGCGTGCGCAGCCAGACGAGGCGGCGCAGCGGCCGCACCCAGGGCTTGACAGCGGCCGCCAGCGCGGGTGCCACGGCATCGAAATAGGCGGCGTAAAAATCGCGCACCTCGGCCGACCCGAGCCGCGCGGCGCAGTCGGGATCCCACATGGTCGACGTGTAGAGCGTGGCATGCGCGAGATCGACCGCGGGATTGCCGTAGAGCGCCTTCTCGAGATCGACGAACACGGCGCGGCGCTCGCCGATCAGAAAATTGCCGGGATGCGTGTCGCTGCCGGTGAGTGTCAGCACGGGTGTGGGGCGCGCGGTGAGCGCCAGGCTCTCGGCGGTGGCGAGCTCGGCGCGGATCGCGGCCGCGGCCATCGGCTGAAGCCGCGCCTCGCGCATGAACGCAGCCTGCTCGCGGATCGCCTTCAAGGTCTCGACGATAGGGTCGGCGTGCACCAGCAGCGGCGCGCGCTCGTCGGGCACCGGCAGCGAATGGATGCGCGCCAGCGTCTCGGCCAGCAGCGGAAGATCGCGCGGCAGCCGCGGCTTGTCGCCGGCGATGTACTCCACCGCCAGCGCGCCCATCGGCAGCACCGGCTGCACCGGCACGACGCCGATGAGCCGCGGCGTCACGCCGCTGGGTGCCGCGCGCGCGAACGCGGCAGCCTCGTAAGCGAGCTGCTCGGCGCTGGCGAGGCCCCACTGGCTCACGCGCGGCACGCGCAGGACCACGGCCACACCCTCGAGTGCCACGCCCTCGGCGACGAAATGATCGTGCGCCACGCCGCGCCCCGGCAGCACGGCGAGCCGCGCCTCCGCCAACGGCGCCAGGCGCGGCACCGCGGCGAGCGCGTGAGCGAGGGCTTCGATGAGATCGGGCTCGGACATGGGGCGAAAGCGCGCGCGCTTTCTTTCGCGCGCGCGCTCTATGATGGCGCCTGCCTCTATGAAGGCCGTCGCGCCGCTTGTCCACGCCTCCGATGCTCACGCTGGTCATTCCCACGCTCGATTGCGCCGCCGACCTTGCGCCGACGCTCGCGGCGCTGGCGCCCGAGCGCGCCGGTGCCGAGCTCATCGTCGCCGACGGCGGCTCATCCGACGCCACGGTCGCGATTGCGGAAGCGGCGGGAGCCACGGTCGTGACGGCGCCGCGCGGCCGCGGCCCGCAACTGCGCGCCGGCGCGGCGGCGGCCCAGGGCGAATGGCTCCTGTTCCTCCACGCCGATACGCGGCCGGCGCCCGGCTGGCGCGCGGTCGCCGAGCGCTTCATGGCGGACTCCGTGAACGCCGAGCGCGCGGCCGCGTTCCGCTTCGCGCTCGACGATGCCGACCCGCGCGCGCGGCGGATCGAGCGCGGCGTCGCCTGGCGCGGACGCGCGCTCGGCTTGCCCTACGGCGATCAGGGCCTGTTGATCGCGCGCCGCTTCTATTGGGCGCTCGGCGGCCATCCCGCCATTCCGCTGATGGAGGACGTGGCGCTCGCCCGCCGCATCGGCCGCCGCCGCCTCGTCATGCTCGATCATCCGGCGCTCACCTCGGCCGCGCGCTACCGCCGCGGCGGCTGGCTGCTGCGCCCGGCGCGCAATCTCGCGCTGGTTTCGCTCTATTTCATCGGCGTCCCGCCGCGTCTGCTCGCACGGCTTTACGGACGCTGACATGGTGCGCCATCTCGTCATCTTCGCCAGGGAGCCGCGCCTGGGCGCGGTGAAGACGCGGCTCGCGCGCGACATCGGTGCTCCGGCGGCGCTGCGCTTCTACGAAGAGACGCTGCGCGCGCTGCTCGCGCGCGTCGCGGACGATGCGCCGTGGCGCTGCTGGCTTGCCGTGACGCCCGATCGCTTCGCGGCGATGGCGCGGCGGCACTGGCGCCGGCTGCCGCGCGCGATCGCCGTCACCGCGCAAGGGCCGGGCGATCTCGGGGCGCGCATGGCGCGCAGC
>SBBV01000218.1 GCA_005240015.1 Candidatus Odyssella thessalonicensis
AAAGACCGCCGACTTCATCAACGCCGAGAATCGCTGCGGCATTGTCCGACTTGGCGGAGCCGCCGTAGAGGATGGGAATGGCGGCGCCGTCCGGCCGCGCCTTCGCCAATTCGGCGCGCAACAGGCGATGCACGGCCGCGATATCGGCCTCGGTCGGCACGCGGCCGGTGCCGATCGCCCAGACCGGCTCGTAGGCGATGACCACGGCCGCCGTTCCCTTGGGAAGCGAGCCCGCCAGCTGACGCCGCACGACGTCGAGCGTCTTGCCCGCGTCGCGCTCGTCTGCCGTCTCCCCGAGGCAGAGGATCGGAACGAGGCCGGCAGCCCAGGCCGCGTCGACCTTCGCGTTCGCCATCGCGTCGGTTTCGCCGAGGCCGTGGCGCCGCTCGGAATGGCCGAGGATCACGTAGCGGCAGCCGAGGTCCTTGAGCATCGGCGCCGAAACGGAGCCGGTGAAGGCACCCGACGCCTTCTCGTGGCAATCCTGGGCGCCCAGCGCGATCGCGCTGCCAGCGAGGGCCTCGCCGACCGCGGCCAGCGCGGTGAAGGGAGGGCACAGCGCCACGTCGGCGGCAAGCCCCCTGCCGCGATCCAGCGCAGCCACGACGCCGCGTGCGAGCGCGGCGGCTTCGGCGCGGAGCAGGTTCATCTTCCAATTGCCGGCGATGAGGCGGCGAACGGCGCTCATGCTTTAGGGCTCGTTAACAGCGCGTGGTTAACCTCGCGACTGCATGCCTTGAGTCCGGACGATGCGCAATATCTCCACCGTTCGGCCTAGCGCGTGCGGCGTAATGGCCAGCGCTCACGGTGATGACCTAACTTCGCGCCGCTGGCCGCTGCGCTTCGTTCGCAGCATCGACACGACCGTTTCGGAACGACGACCATGGGGACCCTGCTCTCCAGCCTGCTGCTCCTCTTCGGCCTGCGCCGCCGGATGCCGCCCTACCGTCCGGAGTTGCATTACATGCGCGGCGCCGGACCCAAGTCGCGCGAGAAGCTCGCCTCCGTCGCGCGCTAGTGATACCAGCGGCGCGCGACCGTCTCCTGCGCGGAGCGTTAGAGTAGGATCGGCCGCCACAGGGGCCCGATCCGCACATGTCCACGACGCCAGGCTACACCGATGTCAAGCTCAAGCGTGCTGACTTCAGCGCGCTGCCGGGCCTGACGGTGCTCGAACTCGGCAATAACGCGTGCGGCTATTGCCGGCGCGCGCAGCCGCTGATCGCCGAGGCTTTCGCGGAGCACCCAGGGCTGCGCCACATCAAGATCGCCGATGCCAGCGGGCAGCGGCTCGGGCGCTCCTTCGGCGTGAAGCTGTGGCCGACGCTGATCTTCCTCCGCGACGGCCGGGAAGCGGCGCGCCTCGTGCGACCGGCGAGCGCCGCCGAGATCGAAGCAGCACTGGCCAAGATCGCCGCCTAGCGCGGCGCAAGGGCCTGCCCCAAATCCGCCCCAAGCCGGCCGTTTCATGCGTAATCGCGCCGGTTTGAATGGCCGGCGGATTGCTGTTAAGGCACTGTTTTCCGGCCCCCTCCTCGGTCGCTACGGAGCCCCGCATCGATGGCACTGCAAACCCTCCGCACCCACTCCAAGGGCTGGGTTGCCGGCATCCTGTTCTTCTTCCTGATCATCGCCTTCGCGGCCTGGGGCATCGAGGACATGCTGCGCCAGGGCTTCTCGCGCACCGGCCCCGTCATGCGCGTCGGCGGCGAAGAGATCGGCGCGCGCGAGTTCGAAAACGCCTATCAGCGCATGATCCGCAATCTCCAGGATCGGCTCCAGCGCCAGATCGACTACGAGACCGCCAAGCGCTTCGGCTTCATCGACGCGCTCGTCGCCGAGCTGCAATCCGACCGCATGTTCGCGCAGGAGGCGCGCGCCAAGGGCCTGCTCGTCTCCGACGGCATCGCACGCGCCGCCATCGTCAACGATCAGAATTTCCGCGGCGCCGATGGGCGCTTCGATGCGCAGACCTTCCGCCGCGCGATCGAGAGCGTGGGCTATTCCGAAGCGGGCTACGTGGCGCTGTTGAAGGGCGGCTTCGCGCGCAACTATCTGGTGACGAGCATCTCCCCGTTCGAGACGGCGGCACCGAAGACGCTCGCCGACAAGCTCTTTGCCTATCGCAACGAGTTCCGTACGGCCGAGGTGCTGCTGATCCCGACCGCGGCGATGAAGGTGCCCGAGCCCACGGCCGAACAGCTCGCGGCCTATCACAAGGCCAATGCGGCCAAATACACGGCGCCGGAATATCGCACGTTCACGCTGGTGCTGGTCCGGCCCGAGGATGCGGCGGAGCAGGTTAAGGTAACGGACCAGGACCTCGAGGCCGACTACGCGCGCAGGAAGGGCGAGTTCACGACGCACGAGACGCGCACGCTGCGCCAGCTCATCTTCAAGGACGAGGCCACCGCCAAGCAGGCCTACGAGGCGCTGGTGGGCGGCCGCAGCTTCGAAAGCGTCGCCAAGGACATCGCCAAGGGCGAGCCGATCAGCCTCGGCAAGGTGACGGCGAGCCAGGTGCCGATCCCGGCGCTGCGCGACGCCGCCTTCAAGCTCAAGGGGGGCGAGGTGACGCAGCCGGTACAGTCGCCGCTCGGCTGGCACATCATGCGCGTCGACGAGATCTCGCCCGAGGCGGTGAAGCCGCTTTCCGAGGTGAAGGCGCAGATCGAGAAGGACTTCCGCGCGCGCCACGCGGTGCGGATCCTCGCTCACATGCGCGAGCAGTTCGACGACGCGCTGGGCGGCGGCGCGAAGCTCGAGGCCGCGGCGGCGAAGCTGAAGCTCAAGGCCGTCTCGATCGGCCCCGTCGACGCCCAGGGCAAGACCGAGAAGGGCGCCGCCGCCGAAGGCCTCCCCGACGACCCCGAGTTCCTGCGCCGGGTGTTCCGCCAGGGCAAGGGCGAGGAAGGCGACCTCGTCGACTTGAGGAATCACGGGTTCTATTCGGTGCGCATCGACGCCGTCACGCCTTCGGCGCTGCGCCCGCTCGCAAGCGTGAAGGAGCAGCTGGTCAAGGATTGGACCGCCGAGGAGCGCACCAAGCTCGCCAAGGCGGAGGCCGACAAGCTCGCGGCCGAAGCCAAGGCCGGCAAGAGCTTGGCCGATCTCGCGAAGCCCGGCGGCTACACGGTGCGCAAGAGCAAGCCGGTCAACCGGGGCGAAGGCGCCGAGGCCGTGCCCGGCTCGATCGAGGAGCGCGTCTTTGCGGTCAAGCCCGGAGAGGTGGCGGTGGCGCAGTCGCGCGACGGCGTCGCCGTGATCAAGGTCGAGGCCGCCAAGGACGCGCGCAGCGAGGACGACAAGAAGCAGGCGCGCGAGGAATACGACAAGAACCTGCGCCAGGCCTACGAGCAGGACTTCCTCGCCTCATACACCGGCTATCTCCGCCAGCGCTATCCCACCAAGATCGAGCAGGCGGCGATCGACCAGCTGCTCGGCGGCAGCCGGCGGCAGTAAACGCGGACGAACACGGGACGTCACGGAGCTTGCTGCGAGCCGTGTCCGTGCGTGTCCGCGCAGCGCCCTCGTTGTTCTTTCGCCCCGCCACCTGTACTAGAGAGAGCACGACAACCGGATGGGGCAGATCATGGTTCGGCAATTCGCGATCGTTGCGGCCCTCGCTGTCTCCCTCGGCGCACCCGCTGACGCGCAGCAGCCGCGCGCCTCGACGGTCGAGGCCGGCGTCTACATCGAGTTCGGGCCGAGCTTCGTCGACTACCAGAACATCGAGAGCGCCGAGCGCTGGCGCGACCTCTGCCTCCAGGACCGCCGCTGCCGCATCT
>SBBV01000432.1 GCA_005240015.1 Candidatus Odyssella thessalonicensis
AGATAGGCCAGGCCGAACCGCCCGCCGCCGAGCACCGCAAGGAGACGCAGGCCGCCCACCTGATGACCCAAGGGCAGCGGGCTACGCGCGTGCGATTTCAACGAGTTGATCGAAGGTTCTGACACAGGCCTCAGGCGGACCGAGAAAGACGGTCGACGCGCCGTCATACATCCTTGCTTGGTTACGCGATAGCCGCTTCGAGCTTCCCCATAACGCTGGGAGGTGACCGACCTATTCGATTGGCCGCGGCTGGTGCCGCCGGCAAGTGCCCGCGCCAACCGTCGGCGGTCACGGCCGCGAGCAGATCAGGCGGTGCGTGTCGTGGCTCACAAAGACGGGGCGGGCCCACGTGAGCCCGGTCACTCGGCGGCTATGCGCCGAACCCTTATTGGAGCAGCCTCGCCCTTCGTAGAATTCGCTCAGCGCTGGAGGCCGACAATGCTATCGTTGGACGCCATCGGAGCCGACGGCATGATGAATTCGCCAGTGCCACGCGGGGGAGCGGCCAGCGAGGTTCGCTATGTCGACCGCCGCGAGATCTTTGCCCAGCACGCGTTCTTCCGCGGCCTCGCGGACAGCGCCATCGACGAACTCGTAGCGCGCTCGCGCATCGAGCGCTGCCGGCGCGGCAAGACCATCTTCCGTCGCGCGAGCCCGGGCTCGGCGATGATGGCGGTGCTCCGCGGCAGCGTGAAGATCTGCACGGTCTCGCGCGGCGGCAAGGAGGCGGTGCTCAACGTGATCGGCGCCGGCCAGGTCTTCGGCGAGATCGCCGTGCTCGACGGCGGCCCGCGCACAGCGGACGCCGTGGCATTGGTCGACAGCGACATCCTCGTGCTCGACCGGCGCGATTTCCTGCCGGTGATGCGCGCCCATCCCGAGCTGGCGCAGCGCCTGCTCGAAGTGCTGTGCGGACGTCTCCGCAAGACCAGCGAGCAGCTCGAGGACTCGTTCTTCCTCGACATGCCGGGCCGCCTCGCCAAGGCGCTGCTGACCGCGCGCATGGACGGTCCCAGCGGCGCGCAGGTTCAGCTCACCCAGCGCGAGCTCGGCGAGATGATCGGCACCGCGCGCGAGAGCGTGAACAAGGTGCTGGCACGGCTGGCAGCGCGACGGCATGGTCGCCCTCCGCCGCGGCACGATCCTGATCCGCCGCCCCGAAGCGCTCGCGAAACTCGCCGAAGGCGACATGGCGGAGAGCTGAGGAGGCGTCAGTCCGGAACGCCGGCCAGCTTCAGCACGCGCGCAATGTTCCTGCCGGTGGCCGACTCACCGCCGGGCGAGCGGCTGAGCCAGCCGCTCACGGTCAGGTTCGGCTCCAGCTTCATCAATTCGCGCGCGGTCTTGCGCGCCTCGTCGTGCTGACCGAGTTCCCACCGGGCGACGACCATGACCCGAAGCGTCGATGTGTGCTTGCGGTTCGCGCGCAGCGAGCGCTGCGCGAGCTCAAGCGCGCGGTCGAACCTGTGTGACGTGAGATAGGCGCTGGCTGCGAGCGAATCATAGAAATAGCGATGGGGGTCCAGCGGAGTTAGCTGGAGCGCCCGGTCCGAGCATTCTATTGCGCGCGCTCCTTCGTCCTTGAACGCGTGTAACGTACCCTTGAGCAACCATGCGAGAGCGTTGTTCGGATTGGTGAACAACGCGAGATCGTAACGGTTGTGCGCCACATCGAGTTTCTTTAGGAGATTGGTGTGGACGAGGCCGTCGATCGCGAGCGCAAGCGAACAGTCGGGGTCGAGATCAAGGGCCCGCTTCGTGCATTCCAAGGCCAAAGCGGCATCCTGTCTTGGGTCCGAGGACCATCCTTGTTGAACACGAAGGACATACCAATGGGCTAGCCACGCCTGCGGCAGCGGATGATGCACACCGCGGTCGATCAGAGCTTGAAGCAGCCGCAGCGCCTCCTCAAAATCGTGCAGAGACAGGCGGTGCATAAGCGTGATCGCGCTCAGCAGCAGCGTGTAGGCCTTGAGCGTCGGCAGCGGTTGCGACTGCGAGCGGTCAAGTTCGCGGCGGATGATCGCTACGCTGACTTTGGCCACAACCCGGCCGATCATTTCCGACTCGCCAATCAGGATGGCCGGTACCTGGTCATTGAGGCGGTCGGTCCACACAATCTTTCCCGACTTGACCTCGGCAAGCTCTGTATCGAGGACCAGCCTCTCGCCGACCGTGCGATACGTTCCCGATAGGACGTAGTCCGCATTCAGCAACGCGCCGATTTCAGCGAGCGTGGCCTGGCGGCCCCGCAATGCTGTCGTCGACAAGCGCGAGATCACGTTCATATCCGAGGCGCGCGACAAGTTCTGAATTATTTCGTCGGCGATGACCTCGCCCAGCACCTGGTGATCTTCCGGAGCGCGGCGGGCGGTGAACGGTACGACCGCGATGGTCGGGGCCAGATCGTCCGGCAGAACGGCGGGCGCCACCACCGGGCGGGGGCCTGGCGGGCCGGCGCGATAAGCGCGGATCGGCTCGTTCACGTGCCGCACGAAGCAATCGCCCAGATCCTCCATGTCGGCGTCGAGATTGGGAGTGAGTTCGTCACGCGCGTGCGCCGAGATCACGATCTCGCCGGGGCCCGCCAGCGACATGAGCCGCGCCGCCAGATTGACACCTCGGCCATGGACGTCGTCGGTGTCCACGATCACGTCTCCGACCTCGACGCCCATGCGCAGCAAGATCTGCCGCTCGGGCGGAACGCCGGCGTTCGCGCGCTTGCTCGCGTCCTGGATCGCGAACGCGGCGCCGATGGCCGAACGGACGTCTTCGAAGTCGAGCAGCATCCCATCGCCGAGGCTCT
This sequence comes from Candidatus Odyssella thessalonicensis, assembly GCA_005240015.1. Lineage (GTDB taxonomy): Bacteria > Pseudomonadota > Alphaproteobacteria > Bin65 > Bin65 > SBBV01. The sequence goes on from SBBV01000432.1 coordinate 2,807, forward strand.
TAACCATGCGGCCGTTGTGATTCGGCAGCACCTTCGACTTCACGTGCTCGACCAACGCGAGCCAGCGCGCGACCGCGTCCACCTCGTCCTGCTCGACGAGGCGCACCGACTCGACGACGTCGACAAGGAGGACGGCGCGCTTCGCCCACATCATGGGGCGCGTTGACCCAGGCTCGTCGGGGCGCGATCCGCTGTTGGGCACCCTCTCCCTCGCGGCGCCGCAGCGACGCCGCCTCTTCAAATGCTGCGTAGAATACTAACCATAGCAGACCGGCCCGGGCTGTTGAATGCCCCAAAGGGGCGCCGGAACCCATTGAAAAGATGGGGACAGTGGTCATGCGTTGCCCGCGAGGAACGGCCAGCCTGCCTGCGCCAGCCGCGAATTGAAAGTGAGCCACATCACAAAGTTGCCTGCGCCCGCTGGTTCGTGGCCGAGCGCAGGGAGGCCCAGAGTGCGGGAATAAGGGCCGAGCCGACCGCCACATAGAGGAATAGGTTTGCGCTCGAGATGCCGAGAGCGACGCCGTGCAGCGCCGGGCCGGCGGCGGCGCCGAGCAGAATCGTTCCGGTGAGCCAGCGCCCCGCGAATTGCGGCGCCGCCTCGACGACTTTGCCCTGGAGGCGCGCCGCCAGAATGTTTAGCCCGAGCTCGAAGCCGAGCAGGCCGAGGAAGAAGACCGCGGGCGTCCCGGCATAGGCGATCGCGACAAGGCTCGCGGCCAGCAGCAGCCCCAGCTCCAAGAAGCGCGTCCGCTGCTTCTCCTGCAATCCACCGCGGGCGAGCAGCAACAGCGCGATGCCCGCGATCACCTTCATGCCGGCCACCGCCCACGCGGCGTCGGCCAACGCCATGCCGCGCCCGACGGCGCCCTGCACGGCGTAGGTGAGGAATCCGGTCTGTCCGACGAAGAGGAGGAAAACCGTCCCGAGGCCGGCGATTTGGGACAGCGTCGACCGGCCAGGAGGCGCTTGCCGAGGCCGCGGCGCCTGCACATTGCCAGGCCGATAAAGCGCAAGGCCGCTGCACAGCACGAGGCCGAAGATGGCGCACAGAACGATCAGGATCGAGCCGTAGGACGCGAAGGCATTGCTGCCCTGAAGCGCGCCGGCGACCGTGCCGGCGAGAACGAGCACGATGCCGAGCCGCAGCGAGAACGCGAACACCGGCCGGAAGTAACCCGAAGCCGTGGTCGTCCCCACATACTGGAAGAGCCCGCAGCACGCGCCGACCAGGGCCCACCCGATCAGCAGCAGCGCCAGGCCCTCGATCACCGTGGCGAGCAAGGCCAGAAGGAGCGCGAAGGCAGCGGCGATCGTGATCCGACGGCGCACCGTGTCGATCTTGAGGACCGGAAGAGCGAGCGAGGCCAGCAGCTGGCCGATCAGCACCGACGAGGCCACCCAGCCCGCCTGAGCGACCGACGTCCGCGCGTCCGCGATCAAGGTCACGACGATGAGCGGCATCAGATGCAGCGGCAGAGAACCCGCGGCGGACAAGAGGCTCGCGCCGATCAGTGAGCCGATCTCCGCCTTGGCCGTCTGAGTGCCGTCGAGTCCTTGAACTTTGGCTGTCGCCGCCACCATGGATTCTCCCTCTTTGCCAAAGGGCTTAGTCATCGGCGCGCTTGGCGCGGCGCCGCACGCGCGCGCCGTAGGAGCCCACGGTGTGATCGCTGTCTTCGGGATTCGCGCTGCGTACCGTTTGCTGGAGGCCCTGCCACTCCGCATCGGTGAGGCCGAACACGCTTCCGCTTTCGCGCGCGAGCGCATCGAAATCGGGATAGCGCTGCGTCGCATCGGCGTAGCACACGCGCTGCAGCGGCTGGACCTGGAAAAGCGGCCGCTGGCGAGGGATCATGATTTCGCGATCGGTCGTGAGAAGGCGCAGGTTGATGAACAGTGGGCAAGGCTTGAATTCGTCCGACTCGATGATGCCCTCGAAGCAAGCGTAGGTCCGGCTGTGCGTGATGTTCGCCAGCGGACGGATGTGGACGCTCCAGCCGCGGCTGGTGCTGACCAGCAGCCCCGACCAGATCTGCACGACGCCCGGTGAGAAAATGCTCGTGAGATATGGCGGCGCGCGCCCCTTCCACGCTTCGGGCGCGTTGGCGTCCCAATAGTCGAGGAACTCGTCGCTGAGATGCGCGCTGGTGAGCACGCGCCACTCGCCGTCGACCTCGTAGAGCGTCTCGGTGCCGTCCCACGTCAGCCGGATGTCGGCCGGCGGAAAGACGTACCAGCCATAGGCCGAAGCCGTGCGCACGGGCTGGCAGTACTGGAAGCTCGCCGCTGGCAGCGTTCCCAGCGCCGAGGCATCGGCGCGCATCGGCGGGATTGCGGCCGGATAGATGCGATGGAATTTCACGACGAAATCCGAGGCGTCATCATCCGGCCGCATCGGAGCCCCTACTTCGTGCGGCGCGCCGCTTGGGAGAGGTGCATCTTCACCTTGGGCGTCATCCAGCCCGCGCCGGTCTCGGTCTTCGGTGCCGGCCGTTTCGACTGCTGCTTGAGATGCGCCTTCACCTTTGGCGGTGCCCAGCCCGCGCCGAACTCGACATCAGCGGCTGCATTTGCCGCCTGAGCGATATGCGCGCCGAGCTTGGGTGGTAGCCAGCCCGCGCCGAATGTCACTTCACGTGCCTTCATGGTCCCACTCCTCTGGTTGCGAGATTCGAGAAACGTCCCTGCGGTGGCGCACCACCGCGCGCAAACGTGTGGCCCCGACCAGTAATTGTCAAACGAAATTGTGTCGATTTACTTGGCTCGTTCCATTATTATTTGGCCAATACGGCCATTGTAAATATTGTTAAGACATTACGTGAAAAAAACCAAATATATATTGAAAAACTTTCAATAATTCGGCGCGAGCGGGGCGCGGGTGGCGCCGCCTAGGACACTTACGCGACGGAGCCCGGCGTCAAAGTGAGCTACGCCACACAGCAGCCGCGATTGGGTCGATTCCTTTGTGCGGGATGGGCACCGCGGCGATGGTTTGTGCGCAGCGCCGGCGCAGGGAGACGCGCTCAGCTCACCCAGCCCCGAGCTCTGAAGAACAGGTTATCCACAGGATCACGCGCCGAGCGAATGGGTGCGTGAGATGGCCGCGCGTCGTTTCGGGTTCCCGAATCCCGAACGATCTCCGTTGGATAACTTCGGTGATATGTGCCGGCGGCTTTCAGCCGAACGCTGGCCGCGCAGGCGCTGGAACACAGCGTGCGCCCCGGTCGTATCGGAACGCTGCGGACGGAGCGCTTTCCATGGCTCTGGCGGAAAAGGATTTTCGCCGCGTGGCCGAGGCCGTCGTCGCCGAGCACGGCGATGGCGCGGCGTCATCGGTGAGGCGCTATATCGAGATGCTGCGGCAGGAGAATCGGCACGATCTCGCCGAGGACTGGCGCCGGGTCATGGCCTGGATCGAAGTCCTGGGCTCGCGCTCGATTCACTAGAGCGGCGGCACCCCGAGAGCGGCAGCACCCCGCGCCGCGGGGCCTCAGTCGGCGTCGCGCGCGACGCGGAAGCCCAGATTGAAGATGCGGCCGGTGGCGTTGGCCTTCAGGCGCGAGGCCGAGCGCAGCAGACGCTGCGTGTAGTTGAAGGCGCCGCCGCGGACGACGCGGCGATTGCAGTCGGGCGCCGCTACCCCGCTATCGCCGGCCGAGGCACTCTCGGTGCCCGGCGTCTTCCAGCAATCGGCGGTCCATTCGGCCACGTTGCCGAGCATGTCGTGCAGGCCGAACGCGTTGGGCCGGAGGCTGCCGATGGGCGCCGTGTGCACGAAATTGTCGCTGCAGGCCGAGGCCGGCCATTCCGGATAGGCGTTCTTGGCGGTCTGATCGGCGCCGTTGCCGTAGCGGCACAGCTCGCCCGCGTCCTCGCCCCAGTGCCGCGATTCCTTGGCGCCGGCGCGCGCCGCATATTCCCATTCGAGCTCGGTCGGCAGGCGATAGCGCTTGCCGGTCTTCTTGCCGAGCCAGGCGACATAGGCCTCGGCATCGCGGAAGCTCACGCACACGACCGGCTCGTCGGCGGCCTGCTTGTAGCCGGGCTCGACCCAGTTCTTGGTGCGGTCGAAGGCCCACTGCTTGCCCGACCAGACGAAGCAGCCGACGTCGGCCTTGTAGCCCGACTCCTTGACGAACGCGTCGAACTGCGCGCGCGTGACCTCGTAGCGGCCGAGCGCAAAGGATTTGTCGACCGTGATCTGGCGCTGGCGCTCCTCGTCGGCCTCGCGCCCCATCTCGCTGGCCGGGGAGCCGAAGCTTCCCGTCCCGGCCGGAACCAGAACCATGTCGGGGCAACCGGCGCAGTCCGTGAAGCCGGCCGCGGCGGTGCCGGGCAGCGCGTCCTCGCGCTCGCGTTCGCGCTGCGCGGGCGGGATCGCGGCCGTGATGCTGGGCGGCAGCACGTCGGCGGGCTGCGGGCGTGCCGGCTCGGAGGCGCGCGCACTGTCGAAGCGCGGCTGCGCGGTGTTACGCGTGCCGACCCAGAAGCCGGCGCCGGCGATGACGAGCATCAGCACGCTGAGCAGCGCCGTCGTGAGCGCCGGGTTGCGCGGCCGGACCGTGCGCTCGGTAGGGGCGTTCGAGAACGTCTCCTGCACCGTCGACGCCTGCGGCCCGCGCTTCGCTGCGCTGCGCGACGGAT